>JBGPHB010000008.1:0-16695 GCA_041484155.1 Bryobacteraceae bacterium | reverse complement strand
GCGGCGCTCAAAGATACGCTCGATCGCTTCCGCATCGCTAACCGGGCGCAGGAGGCCATCCTCACCGATAGCAACGGCACGGACCTGGTCACTGGCGAGCGCCGCGCGGACCTGCTGCGGTCCAGGTTTCCCTTTTCCGGCGGCGGCGGTACCACCTTCGCGCGATTTTCAGGTGACGGACGCTACCGCTACTTTTTAGTCGCCGATCTGCGGAGCCTGTTCTTCTCGAATCTGCAGTTGGCGCAATTGTTAGTGCTGGGGCTGGCCGTTCTGCTGTGTTACGCGCTTGCCTATCACCTGACGGCTCCTTTGCGCGCGCTAAGAAAGGCACTGGATCGTTTCGGCCGCGGCCAGTTCGACGCCCGTGCGGATGCCGGCCGCCGCGACGAGATGGGTGAGTTAGCCGGGGCGTACAATCGCATGGCGAACCACATCCAGACGCTGCTCGCGGCAGAGCGGCGTCTGTTGCTCGACGTCTCCCACGAGTTGCGCAGTCCTTTGGCGCGGCTCAGCGTTGCGGTGGAACTGGCGCGCTCCGGGGAACCTGACCGCTTGCCGCTCGACCGCATTCAGAAAGAAGCCGACCGGTTGAATGCGCTGATCGGTCAGATGCTCGAGGTCACGCGCCTCGAAGGCGATCCGGCCCACCGCCGAACGGAGCGCGTTCAGTTGAACGAGCTGATCGGTGATCTGGTGGACTCCTGTTCCATCGAGGCGCAAGCCCGTGGCTGCACGCTCAATTTGGATCATCCGGCGCCGGTGGCGGTCGACGGAGACAGCGAGCTGCTCCGCCGTGCCGTTGAAAACGTAATGCGCAATGCCATCCGTTACGCGCCGCCCGATTCAAGAGTGGAGGTGTCTCTCGACAACGGATCGGGCCGGGCACGGGTCCGCGTGCGGGACTACGGGCCCGGCGTTCCCGAGGAAGCACTGCCGCACCTGTTCGATCCGTTCTATCGTGTGGATTCGGACCGCAACCGAGGCAGCGGCGGCGTCGGCCTCGGCCTCTCCATAGCCCGCCGTGCCGTCGAACTGCACCAAGGCACCCTCCGCGCTTCCAACGCCGGCCCAGGCCTGCTGGTAGAAATCGAACTGCCCGTGTAACGCAGGCCCTGGCCTGCAATTTCTTAATGCCGCTCAACCTCACCGACCGCGAAATCGAGACGGCGGGCCGTCTCCTGACCGAGTTCCTGCGAACCTTCGAAGCCTCCATCCCCGCCCGACCCGTTCTACCCCCGCTAGACCGCGAAATCCTCACGCAACTGCTCACCCAACCCTTCCCGCAGCAAGGCATCGGAATCGATCGCCTGTTCGCCGAAATCGTCGAAAAGATCGTACCCAACTCGACGACCATCGCCCATCCCAGATTCCTGGCCTATGTTCTCGGACCCCCGAACGGCATCGCTCCGTTTGCGGAAGCCATTGCCGCGACGTTAAACCAGAACTGCAACTTCTGGCAACTCTCGCCCGCGGCAAGCGTCATTGAGCGGAATGTGATCTCCTGGCTCGCCGGACTCTTCGAGTTCCCCGAGACCGCCGGCGGACTCTTCACCAGCGGAGGTTCGATGGCTACACTGGCGGCCCTCTCGGCCGCGATTCACGATAAGGGTCCGGCCGATTTCAGACGAAGGGGATTGCAGTTTATAGCATCGCCGCTGGTGATCTACACATCGGAAGAAGCCCACCGCTGCGTGGAAAAGGACGCCGTGATCCTGGGCCTTGGTCTTGACCACGTGCGCAAGGTTCCAGCCGATTCAGAATTCAGAATGCGCGTCGATCTTCTCGACGCCGCCGTTCGGCAAGACCGAAAGGGCGGGATGCAGCCGGTGTGCGTGGTAGCCGCGGTCGGAACCATCAATACAGGCGCCATCGACCCGATTGAGGATCTTGCCGATTTCTGCGCGCGAGAGAATCTTTGGCTGCACGTAGATGGCGCCTACGGAGGCCTGTTCGTCCTGAGCCAGAGGATCAGGAGCCAATTGCTCGCGTGTGGAAGAGCCGATTCGATCGCCCTCGACCCGCACAAACTCCTGTTTGCTCCACTGGAAGCGGGCTGCCTCATCGTCCGGGACCGCGAGACGCTCCGGCGAGCGTTTGACTTCACCTCGCCGTACTTAACCGTCGATCCCGATCCTCTGTTTACGAACTATCTGGAATACGGACCCCAGCTCTCCCGAAGTTTCAAAGCCTTCAAAATCTGGTGTTCCTTACAGGCGCTGGGTTTGAAAGCGTTCACCGATGCCGTGGAACACACCCTGGACATCGCCAGATATATGGGCGAGCGAATCCAGGCCGAAAAAGCATTCGAGCTTTTGGCCCCCGTCAGCCTCAATGCCGTCTGCTTCCGGCTCCGAGATCGCGACAACCAAAAGGCCCTGGCGAGATTGGTCGAGGGGGGCACGGCACTGCTGGGACCGGTCCAGGTGAGAGGCCGTCTTGGCATCCGCGCCTGCATCGCGAACTACCGTACCGAAAGAAGCGATATCGACATCATCGTAGAAAGGCTAATGGCGACGAATGAACACGAATAAACACTGCGCGGCAACGACCACTGAACCCCGCCCTGACGGACGGGGCTTCCCAGCGGTTTGGAAAGCCCCGCCCGTCAGGGCGGGGTTCTAGCGGAAATGCAGGCCGTCAAATCTGCGCAGCCCGAGAAGATTTCGGGCTTTAGTAGCACAAATCAGTTCGAAGTGTTCATTCGTGGCTAAGAACTCACAGCTTCGCGCTTGAACACGATCTTCGACGAATCGAAATCCGGCACCGTCCCGAGACCGAGTGAGACGAAGTTGGTAAATTTCGCGAATCCAACCACGATCACCGCCTCCAGAATCTGCTCGTCGCTATAACCATACGTCCGCAAGGCATCGATGTCCGCCCGGCTCACCTTTGCCGCCTGGTCGTTCAACTTGATCGCGAAGTTCAGCAAAGCCTTGAGGACTACCGGAAGGTTAGTAGCCGTATGGTCGACCGCGATTTGTTCCGGCTCCGGGCCCTCGATGCCAAGCATGCGCACCATCTCGCAATGCACCGTCACGCAATACGTGCTGAGATTTGCCGCCGAGCTAACCAGAAAAATGTATTCTTTCTGCTTGCGGGTCAGAGCGCCTTCCTTGAGCAGAATTCCACCCATGAGTTGAGCCTCGGCCTCGATAAGGTCGGGCCGCATCGTCTGGGCTTGGAAGAAATTCGGGATGAATCCGAACTCGGCCTTGGCGAGTCTGAACGGCTCAAAGTCGTCTTCCGACAGCGGCACTTCGCGAAGGTAACTCATGATACCCGATCTTCCCAAAGCAGATGAAGTGCCGTCAAGGGTTGCGTATTCTGGCCATGATCTTCGCCGTGATTGGCTTCAGGGCCGCATCGGGAAGATCGAAGGATCCGCTATCGGTGACGATCTTGAGCGTCTTGCGTGTGGAATCGTAAAGCACCTGGCACGTCTGGCAGTGGGAAAGATGGTTTTCGAGCTGCTGGCGGACCTCGGCGGCAACGTCCCCTTCCAGGTAGTTTCCGATTTCCGTCATGAAGTCCGAACAGTTGATCACGACGGCACCCCCATCACACCGCCAGTGAAGTGAGGCGCCAGCGCTTCGCGCAACATCAAGCGTCCCCGCAGCAGGCGAGCCTTCAGAGCCGGAATCCCCAGGCCCAGGGCCGCCGCGGCTTCTTCGGTGGAAAGTTGCTCCATATCGCGGAGCACAAGCACGACGCGGTACTTGCCAGGTAGCTTCATCACACTGCTCTCGACCAGACTACGCATCTCAGATTTAACATACAATTGCTCGGGGTCGTCAGTCCAGGCCCGGATCTGCCGGGGGCGGAAGCTTTCCTCGGATTCTGGACCGTCGTCGTCGAGGCTCTCCGTGTGTTTCCGTTCACGGAGCCGCTGGAGGCCGGTATTGCTGGCGATGCTCACCACCCAGGTGGAGAACTTCGAACGTCCCTGGAAGTCGCCAAGGTGCTGGAAGGCTTTCAAGAACGTGTCCTGCATCGCGTCGCGGGCCTCCTCCGGGTTTCCCAAGATACCGACCAAAGTCCGATACACGCGCTGGCTATGGCGGTTAATCAGTACCTCAAATGCGTCCAGATCGCCCGCCTGTACCCTGGCTACCGGTTCGGCGTCCGGATCGACTACAAGTGCTTCGTTCGTGTGACGCTGGTCGGCGGCCAAAAGATGCTCTTTTTCGAATAGGGTTGGCCGAAATACCCGATCGGGGGCGAAATCGGGGTTCACTCCGAGGCCCATCTGGAGCGTATTGAGGAAGTTGGTGAGGGCGGTCATGACCACGGCTTCCAAAATCTGCTCTTCCGCAAACCCGTGCTGGCGAAGAAGTTCGATATCCTCCCGGCCGGTCTCGGAAGGCCGCGTGGCCAGCTTAGACGCGAAGTTCAGCAAGTGATGATCTGCCGCGGCTTGGGCCGAGTTCTCTGTCGATACCCCTATCACGCGCAGAATCTCGGAATGGACGGCCACGCAGTAAGTGTTGAGGTTCGCCGCCGAGACTGCCAGCAAGATGCGCTCCTTTTGAACTCGCGTCAGCACGTCTTCGGTGAGCAACACGGCGCCGATCGCTCCAGCCTCCGCCCCCAGCACATCCGGCCGCAAGGTCTGAGCACGGTAGAGATTGGGAATAAAGCCGAAGTTCTCACGAAAGAACACAAATGGGGCGAACCTGTCGGGACTAAGCTCCACGGCGCGAAGATACGGTCCCGAGCTCGCCTCGGGAACCTGGAAGTGGAGCGGATTCCCGGCAGGAATCTGCTTTCGCTCGAAATCCGGCACTGCGCCCACTCCAGTCGACAGCGTGCACAGGAAGCAGGCCAGTGCGGTGACCAGAACCGCTTCCAGCACGGACTCGTCGTTCCATCCATGTTCAAACAGCCCCGTTACGTCCTCTTTCGATATGAACGGACCATGCAGGCCGAGTTTGAGGGCGAAATCCAGCAGAGCGGTCTCCGCGGGCGAAATCTCGGGCGCCCCAAGAAGACTCAACATTTGATCGTGCAGCGTGGCGCAGTATTGGTTGCGGGAAGCAACCGCCACGGTCAAGGCGATGCGCTCCTTTTGAATTCGCGAGAGGGCCTGGTCATGGAACAGAATCGTCGCGAGGATCCTGGCTTCCGCATCGATCACCCGCGGCAACAGGGTCTGAGCGCGCAGAACGTTGGGAACGAATCCGAGCTGTTCCCGAACGGCCGCAAACGAGGGAAAAGACAGCCCCAATTCTGTCTCTCGGAGATAACCCATTGTATGCGAGTATTTTACTCCCCTCGAAGGGCGGCATTCAAATTTTGTATCTTTTGCGGTCTAGCCCCGTCATACCCACTCGAAAGGGTTCGAAGATGGCCGAAACGGGGAAGACGATGGCCGAGTTCGAAGCGGAAGCACTTCCGCACATGAACGACTTGTTTCGAACGGCCGTCCGCCTCCTGCAGGACAGCGCCAAAGCCAGTGACGCCGTGCAAGAGACTTATCTGGCGGCCTGGAAGAGCTTCGATCGATACGAACGTGGAACCAACTGCCGCGCCTGGCTGTTTCAAATTCTGTTTAACATGGTTCGGCACGAGCGCCGGAAGTTCTTCAAGTGGGTCACGGGCAAGACTGAGGATCTGGCCGACATGCCGCTGGTTGCCCCGCAGCCGGTCGCCAGCACTCTGACGGACGGTGATATTCTTGCGGCCCTAGACAAACTGTCCGCTCAGTTCCGTGAAGTGCTGTTGCTGGTCGATGTAGAGGAGTTTTCGTACAAAGAGGCCAGCGAAATCCTGCACGTTCCGATGGGAACGGTAATGTCCCGCTTGAATCGGGCCCGCACGGTCCTGCGTGGACAACTCGCCGATGTGGCCCGGTCCTACGGCCTTACCGGGGCTACCGCGTAGTATTCGCAAAACCGGGACTGGCTCGAATTTCGCCGCTTTTGCGAAATTCGTGCCTGTACCGGTTTTGCCCGTCCGAGGCATACGGTTTGATGACGGGGCAAAAGGGTACAGGCAGGACTGGCAGTCGTTGTAATTCGCCGCTCACAGGGCCGTTTCGCCGCGTTCGTTGTTGCGGATCCGAACAGCCTCCACCACGTCAAACACAAAGATCTTGCCGTCGCCGATCTTTCCCGTTTTTGCCGCCGCCGCCAGCTTGTTGACCACGTCGTCCGCAATGCTGCTCGGAACGACCAGCTCGATTTTAACCTTCGGCAGCAGATCTACCTGGTATTCCATGCCACGATAGACCTCCTTGTGGCCTTTCTGCCGGCCGTGACCTCGAACCTCCGAGACCGTCATGCCGTCGACGCCGATTTCTTTCAGGGCTTCTTTGACTTCTTCAAGTTTGTGGGGCTGAATGATTGCTTCAATCTTTTTCATAAATGTGTCCTAGGCTTCGAGATTGTATCCCTCTTCTCCATGCATGCTCAGGTCCAGCCCATCGATTTCCTGCTGGGTGTCGACGCGCACGCCAGTCACGACGTCACAGATTTTCAGAATGACCAGCGTACCCACGATTCCCAGCCCCCAAGCCATGCCGCTGGCCGCGAGCTGGCTCACCACCTGCCCGGGGTTGCCGTCCACCCATCCCATGGGCATGCCCATCCTGAGGTCGTTGACCTCCTTGGTGGCGTAAACGCCGGTCAGAATCGCGCCCAGTGTTCCGCCGATGCCGTGCACGCCGAACGCGTCGAGGGCATCGTCGTAGCCGAACATCTTTTTCACCTTGCTCACCATCAGAAAGCACACGACTCCGGCAATGAGGCCGATCAGCAGCGCCGGGAACGGCTTCACGAACCCCGAAGCCGGCGTGATCGCCACCAGCCCCGCCACGCAGCCCGAGATTCCGCCGAGTATGCTCGGCTTGCCCACCACGATCCACTCTGCGAACATCCATCCCAGCGCGGCCGCCGCCGCGCCGAAGTGCGTAGCCACGAACGCGCTGGAGGCGAGGGCCCCCGCCGACAGCGCGCTGCCCGCGTTGAATCCGAACCAACCCACCCACAGCAAGCAGGCGCCGATGACGCTAAGCACGAGGCTGTGCGGCCGCATGGATTCGTCCGGATAGCCCTTGCGCTTTCCCAAGTACAGCGCGCACACCAGCGCCGACACGCCGGACGTGATATGCACCACGGTGCCTCCGGCGAAATCGAAGGCCACGATCTTGCCGTCCAGAACCGAGAACAGACCGCCTTTGCCCCACACCATGTGCGCCATGGGGAAGTACACAACCAGCGACCACAGCGTCATAAACAGCAACATCCCGGAAAACTTCATGCGTTCGGCAAATGCGCCCGAAATCAATGCGGGCGTGATGATCGCAAACATCAACTGGTAAATCATCCAGGTCTGATGTGGAATGGTCGCCGCATATGTGGCGTTCGGATCGCCACCCACCCCGTTGAGGAACACGTAGCGCAAACTGCCGCAGAACGACGACCCCCCTTCGCCGAAGGAGAGACTGTAACCCACTACCGCCCAAAGCACCGTCACCGTGCCCATCAGAACGAAGCTGTGCATCATGGTGCCCAGCACGTTCTTGCGGCGCACCAACCCGCCGTAAAACAGCGCCAGCCCAGGCCCCGTCATCATGAGAACCAGCGCTGAACTGGTTAACATCCAGGCGTTGTCGCCGGCCATTTGCGCGTTCTTGGCCGCCTTATCCAGATCGTCCAGACGTTTCGAAATGTCCGCCGGAGTGGACTGCGCGATAGCGAGTCCTGCAAATAGAAAAGCCAGACAGAATCTCTTGATTGTCATATTTACTCCATTGAGTGAAGACGTAGTGTATCGAGAGCCTCTGGAGCCGTCCAATCAATTCTTTCAATGAAGTTGGAAGTGTTTTTCGATATCAATAGCCGAAGGATTGACGTATTGGCCGAAAGAAAAAGGGAACAGACGCCATTTTTCTAAAACTGGCGTCTGTTCCCTTTTAGGAGGCTTGCTTTCGGCTACGTCGGCTTTCTTTCAGCCACCGTGCGAACGCTCTTGTCGCCGCCACGGGGCGACCTTATATTTAGACTAATGATCCCCACGCTGTTGAAGGCCGGAAAGCCGAAGATTCTGGCATGCACGGTCGTGTTGTTGGCAATGACCACGCTGGTGGATTGGGCGACAGGCCACAATGTTTCACTCGCCGTGCTGTACATCCTTCCCATGATGTTGGGAGCCGTGGTTCTCCGGCCCGCCGACACATTTGTGTTTGCCGTCGTGTGCTCCTACCTGCGCTCGTGGTTTGACGTGCCGGGCTCGCCGGCGGACCTGGCGCTTCGGTTTGTCTTTGCAGTATTGGCCTATTTTGTCTCGGGCCTGTTTGTCACCGCGTTGGTGCGAAATCACGAGCAGGCGGTCCGGCATTTCAATCACATTCAGATCGAGCAAACGCTCCGGCGCGAAGCTGAAGAGCAATTGAGAGTCTTGGCAGAGAGCAGTCCGGCGGCGATTCTGACCGTGAACGGCGCGGGCGCTGTCTTGGCTGCAAATGGTGCGGCCAACAGCCTGTTCATGATCCCCCAGGGCAAAACGCTCCAAGGGCGCGTCATCGGCGACTATTTACCTTTCCTTGCAGACGCCCTTCGATTGGACGCCGGGGTCCTCGGATTGCGCACGGCGACTCAGTGCCAAGGCCACCGCGAAAACGGCGAGATCTTTCTCGCCCACATGTGGTTCTCCTCCTACCCGGCTCCCGAGGGAACGCGATTGGCTGCCATTGTGGTGGACTCTTCCGAGGAGATGCGAGACCGCGAACAACAAGGTCTGCATCAGCTCATGAAGGGCAACCGGATGGCGACCGCGGTCATCAGTCACGAAGTCCGCAATTTCTGCGAAGCCATGGCGATGCTGTGTGAAGACCTGCGGCGGCGGCATGGCCTCGCCCAGGACGAAGGTCTTCGCGGCTTGGACAATCTGGTCGCCGGACTCGAGAAGATTGCGTCTCTGGAGCTGCGATCCATGACCCAGGAAGTGGTCGAAGATGTATCCCTGAGAGAAGTGCTGGACAACCTCCGGATTGTGGTTGAGCCCGACTGGCGCGAGATCGAAGGAACGGTACGCTGGTGCCTGCCGGAGCGCATGCCAACGGTTTTAGCAGAGCCGCACGGGTTGTTACAAGCGTTTTTGAACCTGGCTCAGAATAGCCATCGCGCGGTACAGGAAGGAGCCTTGCGGGAACTGAACGTCACCGTTTCGCTGCAAGAACAAAAAGTCGCTGTCAGGTTCCAAGACTCCGGCCCCGGCATCAAAGCGCCCGAGAAACTGTTTCAGCCTTTTCAGGAGGGCGCCGCCGGAAGCGGCTTGGGCCTGTACGCTTCTCGATTCATCGTGCGAAGCTATGCGGTGAGCTTCGGTTCGAACCGCAATCGGAGGGGTCCTGTTTTGTGGTCGAGCTAGACTCGGTCGAGGAGACGTAGTTTTGAATAAGCCAGCGAAAACGATCAATCTTCTCCTCTTGGACGACCACCAAATGTTCCGCGAAGGGCTGGCGCTCCGGTTCGAGAGGGAGCCGGATCTCAAGGTTGTTGCTCAGTGTGCGTCCTCCGCGGAAGCACTGGCTCAACTCCACCGCGATGTGACTATGGTGGTGCTGGATGTCGATTTGGGAAATGAGCGGGCCCTCGAATTCGTGGAGGCGGCCAAGAAGACCGCGTTCGAAGGCCAGATCATCGTGGTGACGGCCGGTATCAGTGGCCAGGAAGCCGTGCGCTTGATACAAGCCGGCGTCGCGGGAATCCTTCACAAGCGCCATTCCGGCCAGGTTTTGTGCGAGTCCATTCGCAAAGTGGCGGTCGGCGAAGCGTGTCTGGAAGGAGCCTACTTAACTTCACTGATTCGATCCGTGGACCGGACGCGTACGCGATCCGGTCCCAAGCTGACAGAACGTGATCGGGCGCTGCTCCGGTACATCCTCGAAGGCCTGACCAACCGCGACATCGGGACGCACCTGGGCATTTCCGAGGGGGCGGTGAAAGCATCTCTTGGAAAGCTGTTCGAGAAGGCTAACGTGCGGACCCGCGCCCAGCTCGTGAGAGTCGCGCTGGAGCAGTATCGAGACGAACTCCTGGATTGATGTACTACTAAAGCCCGAAATCTTCGCAGGCTGCGAAGATTTGATTGCGTGCATTTCCGAACGGAACCCCGCCCTGACGGGCGGGGCTTTGTCGTGCGTTTACAACACCCCGCAAGCCCCGCCCGTCAGGGCGGGGTTCAGCTGGTGCTTTGCCGCGCTGTGGGGCAGCCAGTCATGGCGGCGAGCCGGCCTCCGGGCCGGCTTTTCGTCTTCGGGGAAAGAAAGCCGGCCAGTAGGCCGGCTCGCAAGCTAAAAGCTCGCCCCACAACGCTAAAATAGCAATTTGCGGCCCTTCGATCCTTTCTTCAAGAATCCTCACCTCGCCACCATCGCCGGGAACTACTGGCAGCGGCCGGAGAGCGAGCCGCGGTGGCCGGTCGAAGCCGTGCTCTATCGCACCGAGCCCGGCGTTCAAGTGCTAGTGCACTCCCAGCGTCCGGAGGGAGAGCCCCGCGGCGAGCTGATCCTGGTGCACGGGCTGGAAGGATCGAGCCAGGGCGGCTACATGCGCAGCATGGCGCACGCGGCGCTGGAAGCCGGCTACGTCGCACATCGCTTCAACATGCGGAGTTGCGGCGGCACCGAGTCGCTCGCGCCGTCCAACTACCACTCCGGCCAAACCAGCGACCTGTTGCACGTCATTCGCGAACGAAAACGAGCCAGCGGATTGCCGATCTACCTTGCCGGATTTTCGCTCGGCGGCAATGTTTCGCTCAAGCTCGCCGGGGAACTGGGCGACGCCGGCCGGGACCTTCTGGCCGGCGTGTGCTCCGTCTCCGCTCCCATCGATCTGGCAGCATGCGCCATCGCGCTGGGCCGCCGCGAGAACTTCCTGTATTCGCGACGCTTCCTGGACCGGCTGAAACGCCGTATCGAGTTACGCAACACCCAGGCCCCGGAGATCTACAGTTTGGAGTACTTGCCGAAGATTCGCACGATTTACGATTTTGACGATTACTATACCGCGCGTCAGTTCGGCTTCGGGACCGCGGACAACTACTACCGTACCCAATCCTCGAACCAGTTTCTGGAGAAGATTCGCGTCCCGGCGCTGGTGGTAGTGGCCAAGGACGATCCTCTGGTGCCCTTCACGTCCTACGATCACCCCGCGTTCACCCAAAATCCGCATCTTCGGCTGGTGGCTGTAGAGCGCGGCGGGCACCTTGGTTTCATTGCCCGGCGGCGTCCCCGGTTTTGGCTGGATGGGCTGGTCCTGGACTGGCTCCAGGAAATCGGGAACAAGGAACCTGCGTTTTTCGTATCCTAAGAGGTAGAGTGAAATCCCAAGCTTCCTTCCTCGAAGCCATCAGTGTGGCATTCGACTCCCTGCGCTCCAGTAAGTTGCGCAGCTTCCTGACGCTGCTGGGGATTATTCTATCCACCACTACTTTGATCGCCGTGATGGCGCTGATCCACGGCATGGACGTGTTCATCGCCGAGACCGCCACCACCATGGGATCGGAAGGCTTTCGAGTGATGCGCATGGCGTTCGCCGGCCCCCGCAGCGCCAAGCAGTTTCTGGAGGCGATACGCCGGAATCCGGAGCTGACGCGCGAAGAGTACGCGTTCGTGAAGAGCCACGCCACCATGGTACGGGAGACCGGCATCATGTCCCAGCGAGGCGTGAAGGCGACCTACAACGGCGATCTGGTGGACGGCGTCACGCTCATGGGCGCCTCGCCGAACATGCTGGTGATGACCAACACGCAGGTGGATCTCGGCCGTGGCTATACCGATACCGAGGACCAAAAACACGTGGCGATCGTGTTGCTGGGCGCGGATCTCAAGGAACGGTTTTTCCCCAACACGGATCCGCTTGGCAAGACTATCGCGATCGACGGCCGTCCCTTCCAAGTGGTCGGCGTCGGAAAACCAAAGGGCAGCACCTTCGGGCAATCCCAGGACAACTACATGGCGATCCCCGACCAGACCTACTTCAAGACTTACGGCGCACAACGGGGCATCAGCTACAACTTCGTGGCCCTGAGTCGCGACCATCTCGAGCAGGCGCAGGACGAAGTCCGCTCACTGGTGCGTTCCTTCCGCCACCTGGCCCCGGGCCAGGATGACAATTTCGGAGTGCAATCTTCCGACTCGCTGGTTTCGATCTGGGATCAGTTGACCGGCGCGATCGCAGCGGTGGCGGTGGGCGTGGTGAGCATCTTCATGGTGGTGGGCGGCGTGGTGATCATGAATATCATGCTGGCCGTGGTGTCGGAGCGCACGCGCGAGATCGGCGTCCGGAAATCGGTGGGCGCCCGGCGGCAGGACATCATGAACCAGTTTCTGGTGGAATCATCGACGCTGGCCGCCTGTGGCGGCTTGATTGGCGTGACCATCGCATGGATCATGGCGGCGCTGGTGCGCAACTTGACGCCTGTGCCGATGGTGGTCCCGGTAAGCGCGGTCATCCTGGGCGTGACGCTATCGGCCGCGGTGGGCCTTTTCTTCGGAATCTATCCGGCCCAGAGAGCCGCCCGTCTGGATCCGATCGTCGCGCTGCGAGCGGAGACTTCATGAACCTCCTGCTGTCCGTGATCGGACTCGCGCTGGATACCCTAAGGGCGAACAAGATCCGCTCGTTCCTCACCGTGCTGGGCGTGATCATTGGTACAGGGACTATCATTGCCGTCGGCTCTATTCTGACCGGCTTGAACGGCGTGGTGACCGGGGCCATCCGCAGCCTGGGCACGAACACCGCGATCGTCGCCAAGATGCGCTTTGGACTCAATTTCGGGAATCGCAACGCCGAGGAGCGGAATCGGAAGCCGCTGACCGTTGAAAACGCGGCGGAGATTGCCGAGCGGTGTCCGTCCGTCGAGTATGTCAGCCCTTTTCTTCAGCCGTCGCAGGGCTTTCCCCCCACCATCATGCGTGCGCGCTACAAGGGCAATGACTATACCGGACCGCAGATGGGCGGCACCGATGAGCACTACCTCGACATCGGTCAGGCCGATATGAAAGCGGGCCGCTTCTTTACCGACGCGGAGAACCGCCATCGCGTGGCTGTGACCGTAATCGGCGAGGATATCTACAAAGCGCTCTTCGGGGTCGCAGAAGCAATCGGAAAGCGGATCACCGTGGATGGACAGGAACTCGAAGTCATCGGCGTGATGAACCGTCCGGCCGCCTCGCTTCCCGGGCAGGACGACAGTCGGGTACTGATGCCGTATTTCACGATGCACAGAATGTTCCCGGCGGCCAAAGAAGTAATCCTGATGGTCTCGGCCAAAAACGGTCAGCTCCCGGCGGCCGTCGACGAAATGCGTGTCGTGCTGCGCCAGGCGCGCCACGTGAAGTTCTCCGATCCGGACAACTTCTTCGTCTCGACCGCGGATCAGATGGTGGAGCAGTTCCATCAAGTGACCTCGGTAACCGCGCTGGTGATGGTGGTCCTGAGCTCGATCGGGCTGCTGGTAGGCGGCATCGGCGTGATGAATATCATGCTCGTATCGGTGACGGAACGCACGCGGGAGATCGGCGTCCGCAAGGCCATCGGCGCCCGCCGCTCCGACATTGTCATGCAGTTCCTGACCGAGGCGGTGGTGCTCACCGGCTTGGGCGGGCTCGCGGGAATGTTGATCGGATGGCTGGCCTCGGTGGCAAGCCGCATCGCTTTCCCCAACCTGCCTACCTCCGTACCCCTATGGGCTGCGGCCCTGGGGGTCGTCGTCTCGGTCGCCATCGGCGTGTTCTTCGGAATCTGGCCCGCCAGCAAGGCGGCTAGACTGGATCCAGTGGAAGCCCTGCGGTACGAGTAAGGCACGTGTCGCGCGTACTCTGACGTTTCAGTCGTCGGGTTGAGCGCTTCCCGTCAAAGTGCGATAGCTGTCGGCACGTCTCCGCCTTGCCGCATCACAACGTGAATGACGCGACAGCCGAGCCGAGTTATCATGGCAGACCTGAAGGAGGATGTTTCCAAAATGCGAATGGCATTGACGGGTGGCGTAATGGGGCTTTTGACCGTTCTCTCGCCCGCGCTCTTGCAGGCTGCGGAAAACCATCACCCGCAACAGATCACCGTCAACGGAAAGAACTACGCCTGGCCCAAGTCACCTGTGGTCGTGGTGCTGATTGACGGCGGAGACCCGGCCTATGTGAATACCGCTCTTGCCCAAGAAGTGTTACCCAACTTCAAGAAGCTCATGACCGAGGGGTTTGTTTCCGTGGCCGTGGGAGCGATGCCTAGCTTTACGAATCCGAACAACATCTCCGTCATCACTGGCGTGCCGCCTTCGGTCCATGGAATCTCCGGGAATTTCTTTCTGAACCCGGCGACTGGCCGGGAAGCCATGATGGATCAACCACAGTTCTTGCGGGCCGATAGCATTCTCGCAAAGTTTTCAGAGCAGGGGGCCAAAGTTGTTGCGATTACAGCGAAAGACAAGCTGGCCAAAATGCTTGCGTATAAATTGCAGCATGGCATTTCGTTCTCCGCCGAGAAGGCCGACAAGTGCACGAAGGAGGACAACGGCATCGACAACTGCCCGGCCTATGTCGGTAAGCCTGTCCCCAGCGAATATTCCGCCGACCTTTCGCTGTTCGTTCTGGAAGCGGGCATCAGGATCGTGGAGAGGCAAAAGCCGGACCTGATGTATCTTTCGCTTTCGGACTACATTCAACACAAGTACGCCCCCGGCTCAAAGCAAGCAACGGAGTACTACGTGGGAATTGATAAGGCGCTGGGACGGTTGGTCGCGCTTGGCGCGACCGTCGCCCTTACGGCAGACCACGGTATGAATGATAAATCGAAAGCTGACGGGTCTCCCAACATTGTTTTTCTGCAAGACCTGCTCGACAAGCAGTTCGGGAGCGGCAAGACCAAGGTCATCCTGCCCATCACCGACCCGTATGTGAAGCATCACGGCGGGCTCGGCTCCTACGCCACGATTTTTTTCCAGCAGCCGATTTCCGCGCCCGCCGTGATGAATCTTCTCAACAAGCAGCCTGGTGTCGAACTGGTGATGAATCGTGCCGCCTCCGCCAAAATATTCGATCTCCCTGCGGACCGTATCGGGGACCTGGTTGTCGTCAGCGATCGCGGCACTGTCCTGGGAAAGAGTAAGGCAACTCTCGATCTGTCCGCGCTAGGCGGAATGCGCTTGCGCTCCCATGGCGGACTAGCGGACCGCAACCTCTACCTGATTTTTTCCCGGCCGCTAAACGATAAGTATGCCGAGATCGCCCTGTCGCGCCAGTTGCGCAACTTCGATGTATTTGAGTTTGTCCTCAACGGGCTCCGATAAACTCAGAGGAATTGGCGAGTGCAGTCTCACCGGGAAGAGTGGGGCGAATAGCTCCCGAGTGGTCGGCTATCCGAAAGCGGAATCCAGAGGGCCATCGTCTTCGGCGAGCATCGCATCGTCAGCAGGTATGGGCTCAAGCGATTGGGTCCACGGGGTCCACGCTGGTTCGAGTCCATGCTGGGGCAGCAGATCTACTGGTAATGATTTGAGGGAAGCCTTCAAAGGCACGCAATGAAATCAGTCAGATAACGGACATCTTGGAATACTTCATTCGGCTCCCCACACTGAACGCATTTAGAACTCTCGCAGCTTGAAGTGGAGTTCGCTTCCAGTCACTGCCAGAGCGTTCCGATTCCGTCACTGCACGCACTTGACCGTGGAATGCAGTCGGGTGGTTCAGAGTTAAAGTAACATCAGAGATGTCAAGCCGAGTTGGCGTTTATGGACCGCGAACGTTGGCAGCGTATCCAACGAGTCTACCACTCAGCCCTGGGGCGGGGATCCGGAAGAGCGGAGCACGTATCTCGATCACGCCTGTGGGGCCGACGAAGATTTTCGTCGAACAGTCAACAACCCTTTGTCACAGAACGGCGATACCGATGATCTGGTTGGTGTCCCCGTCTGGGAAGCTGTGGTCGACTTCGCCGAAGGATCGAGCGGCCTAACTGCAGGCACAAGACTCGGTCCGTACGAGATTGTAGGGCCGCTGGGCGAGGGAGGCATGGGAAAAGTCTATCGCGGGCTCGATACGCGGCTCGACCGGCCCGTGGCCATCAAGATTTCCGCTGCACAGTTCAGTGCGCGCTTCGAGAGTGAAGCCCGGGCGATTTCGGCCCTGAACCATCCAAACGTTTGCACACTGTATGACGTCGGCTCGAATTTCCTGGTGATCTAAATCGCAAAAACCCTGGCAAAAGTCATTGACAAGCTGAAGCATGTCCCACCGCGCCGCTTCAGTCAGTTCACTACGTGGATCCGGTCTTTCTCGTTTTCGGCACACACCGCCTCTAGCACATCGCTGTCGGGAATCAAGTGGAAGGGGAGTTTCACCGTGAACGGACGCGTGTAGTACTTCGGATCGTTGATGGTCAGGTCCATGTCCATGTGTCCGACGTCGCGGCGGTGGTAGCGCTCGATCATGCGCGCCGATTCGCTGCGTGGGTGTCCGGAGGCGTCGAGCCAAGTCTTGCCGTTGAAGCCCGCGGACTCGACTACCAGTGTGTCGCCTTGCCACTTGCCCGCGGCATATCCCATCCAGGAGGGCTCCAGCTCCTTGGGAAGCGCTCGACCGTCCGTGTAGATTTGGCGCGGAGGATCGTAGTGCTCGAACAGCATCACCATCTGCTGCGGAGTTTGGACAATTTTGAACGGCAGGATCAGAGGGGTCAAAGGCACGCTATTCGG
>JBGPHB010000007.1:0-17187 GCA_041484155.1 Bryobacteraceae bacterium | reverse complement strand
CTACGAGCCGTGAGCCCGGCCTGTCTGAGCCACATGTACGCGCCACGTCGATCCGGGAGATCCGCGGGTCGATCGACCACCAGCAACTGTGTTCGCGGGCTGTAATGCCGCGCATGCATCCCGGGAGATGGATGAGCGACGGCAGACACGCTCGCCTGTTCGATCTCGCCGAGCGAAATCATGCCCGGCCGGAGCAGAGTAAGTTTGCCACCTGTGAGCGAGACGACCGTGGATTCAATCCCGATCTGAGTCGGCCCGCCGTCCAGTATTTCGACCGCATCGCCGAACGCTTCGCGGACATGCTCGGCCGTGGTCGGCGAGAGGCCCGTGAATCGATTCGCGCTCGGCGCGGCAATGGGGACCCCGGCGGCGCCAATCAAACCAAGAGCCATGGGATGCGCGGGCACGCGGATACCGACCGTCGGCAAGCCGGCCGTGACGATATCGGGAACTTCGGGCGCTTTCGGGAGAACCAGGGTGAGCGGTCCGGGCCAATAGCGCCGTGCCAGCTCTTCAGCCTGCGGAGGCCACTCTGTCACGAGTTTGCGCGCCATGTCGATGGACGCCGCGTGAACGATCAGCGGGCTGGATGGAGGACGCCCTTTCAGCTCAAAAATCTTCGCCACTGCCACGGGATCGAGCGCGTTCGCGCCCAGGCCATACACGGTCTCGGTCGGGAATGCGACCAGCTTGCCTTCGCGGATCAGGGCGGCGGCGTCATTCAGGGAGATCATCTTTACCGTCGGAAGCGATCTTGCCGGTTTTCCGGAACACCAAGTAGGCGTGGATCAACGCGTCCAGATCGCCGTCGAGGACGCGATCCACGTCCCCAACCGACAGCTTGGTTCGATGGTCCTTGATCAGCCGGTAGGGCGCCAGCACGTAGCTCCGGATCTGGCTGCCGAAGTTGATTTCGAGCTTGGTGTCTTCGACCTTGCGCTCCTCCACTCGTTTCTTTTCCAACTCGTGTTCGTAGAGTTTGGCGCGCATCTGCTTCATGGCGCTGGCACGATTCTTGTGCTGGCTGCGTTCGTTCTGACACTGCACCACGAGGTTGGTGGGCAGGTGGGTCATGCGAATCGCCGAGTCAGTCCGGTTGACGTGCTGGCCTCCGGCGCCGGAAGCCCGGAACGTGTCGACGCGGAGGTCTTCCGGCCGGATGTCGATCTTGATCTCGTCGTCAATCTGCGGGTACACGAACACCGAAGCAAACGATGTATGCCGGCGGGCGGCGGAGTCGAAGGGCGAGATGCGCACCAGGCGGTGGACCCCGACCTCGCTCTGCAACTGGCCGTAAGCGTTTTCGCCGTTGACCTCGAACGTGACGGACTTGATGCCCGCGCCTTCACCCTCCAGACGATCGGTCACCACTGTTTCGAAGGCGTTGCGCTCCGCCCATCGCAGATACATGCGCAGCAGCATCTCCGCCCAGTCCTGGCTCTCGGTCCCGCCAGCGCCTGGGTGGATGGTGACGATGGCGCTGCGGGCGTCGTTGTCGCCGGAGAGCAGCATCTTGGTTTCCAGTTTTTCAAGTTGGCCGGAGAAACTGCGCATCTCGCGCTCGATGTCTCCGGCGACGTTCTCGCCCTCGCGCCCCAGTTCGAACAGCGTATCTAGATCCGAGGTCAGCCCGGCGATCTTGGCGTCATGGCCAATCTGTTCTTCCAGCCGCTTGCGCTCCTGCATGAGCTTCTGGCTCTTCTCGGGATTGGCCCAGAAGTCAGGAGCGTTAATCTGCTCTTCGGATTGCGCGAGCTGTGCGCGGCGGGTGGGAGCGTCAAAGATAGCTCCGCACAGCGTCGGCCTGCTGGCGGAGCATAACGTATTCTCTTTCCAATTCGTCCAAAGTCATCACTATGAGTTTATCAACGAATGATCGGTTGTAACGCCGTCCTGTCGATTGGCATCAGATCGCAGATCAGGAAACGCAAGTCTGTTCCTTAGAAACCAACGCGGTCCCAAGTACGGTGTGGCCTGCCGTACAGAACATCGCTAACAGCAGGAGCAGCGCAACCGGGAGCAAGGCGCTGTACGGCGCGTCGGCAAGGACCATGAAATAGGGGATTGGTGTCAGGATCAGAGCAGCCGCTGCACGCAGCGGCGCACCGGGATAGGTCGCAACTACCGATACGAATGCGGGGAGCAGAATAATGTCGTCGGCTACACCGGAATGAAAGCTGACGAGGAGACCGCAGACAAGACTTGCCGCAAGCAGGAACTCATAGTTTTCGGTTCTATGCACCGTCCAAAGAAACGCCAACAAGACGAAAACAACGAGCAGCACTTCCAGCTTTGTATCGCCATGGAGTGTAGCAACGAGACCGTGAAGATTCGGCATCACAGTGGCACTTGGGTTGATCCAAGGATCACGCAGAACCTTCACGTACTGCCCAATCGAATTCGCCCCTGCAACGAGCATGCCCAATCCTGTAAGAATCACGATCCCGCAGGTGGACCCGCCGAGGATGCGCCAGCGTCTCCTAACTAACAACAGGACGGGCAGGAACAGGAAAAGGTGGAATTTAATGGCACACAGCGAAAGGACAAGACCCGCCGAAAAGTCTTTGTTCTTTCTAGTCAGCAGTATCGACACACCAAGAACGACGAGTAAGAACGGAGTGTCCTGCCCACCGCACAGGGACGTGAGTACGGGTATACTCATCGCGGCAAAGAATGGCAAGGCTGGGCATTCTTTTGAAAACCGGACAACGAACCATATGATGCTTGCTAACGTCGCCAGTGAAAACACGCCGTAAGCCGCACGGTAAGGAAGAACAGCAAGCGGCTTGAGGAGAGCGGCGTAAAAGGGCGGTCGGGTGTAGACGACCGTTTCCATTGTCAAACCAAGTGTTGCCTTGATCGTGGCTAGATTTGCCGTCCGGGAATACAAATCAGGCGTGCCGGCAAGTTTCGCGGCGGTGTAGAGCTGTACGAAATCATTCTCTCCCTTGAGAGCTCTGTCACGCTGGAGATACGCCAGCGACAGCAAGAACATAATGCCTAACGCCACGGGAAGCCAATGCAAGGCAGCACTCTTCATCAGCCTCCAGATCGACGGAACTGGCACAAAAAATTAGGCTTTGCCAGGCTTCCGTCCCCGACTCCACGACCGACACACGACTGTGACCTGGCCTGAGGCTGAGAAGCAGTGAAGAATTCGTTCTGCCCGCTCCATCACTGTCGCGGTTCTGTATCGGCATTTCGCACATTGCCGAAATTGGCAGTGTCTCACGGGAGATGATGTGGCGCGCGCACTCGTGCGAGCCACGTTCACAGTCATGTGAACGCGCATGGCCAAGCGTTCGCAAGAGTGCGAACGTGGCAAACACAAGTGTTCGCGCCACACCAGCCTCGAAGATCGTTTTGGTCCCGGTTAGAGTGCGGCCTGACAGAACGATTCTTCTCGCCTTCTGACCGGCGAGGCGATATGGCGTCGGACGTGACACCACAGAGGTCTGGCAGAGTCCCGGCTCGCTAAAGCGCATTCATGTTTGGGCCGATAGACGAGGGGAAGTAATCATGCACCGTAAGGCATCCCTTGACGCATTGGCGCGCAGTATTGCCGACCCGCGGCTCACGGCCGTGGTGCCTTGCTACAACGAGGCAGAGACGCTGCCCGCGTTCTTCGCGGCCGTGATCCCTGCCATGCAGCAAGCCACCGGAGGGAACTGGCGGCTGGTTTGCGTGGACGACGGCAGCCGGGATGCCACCTTTGCCATCCTCGCCGCTCAGCACCAGGCCGACCAGCGTGTGATGGGCGTCAGGCTGAGCCGTAACTTCGGGCACCAGGCGGCTGTTTCGACGGGCCTGGCGTATGCGAGCGGCGATTACATCGGCCTGATGGATTGCGATCTTCAGGACCCGGTAGAGGTCCTGGTCGAAATGTTTCACACCGCGGTCGCGGAAGATCTGGATGTGTGCTATGGAGTGCGGGCGCGGCGTGAGGCGCCGCCCTTGCTGCGCGCCGCCTACTCGCTGTTTTACCGCATCATCCGCCGGGTCGCCGATCACGACTGGCCCCGCGACGCAGGCGATTTCTGCATTCTGAGCGCGCGCTGCCACCGCGTGCTCTTGTCGCTTCCGGAGCAGTCGCGCATGCTGCGCGGCCTGCGCTCCTGGATCGGACTCCGGCAGAAGGGACTGCGGTACAACCGCCCCTCCCGGCTCTACGGAAAGACCAAGTACAACGTCTACAAACTTGCCCTGCTGGCGATGCAGGGGCTGACGGCGTTCAGCAGCATTCCCCTTCGCCTGGCCAGCGCCATCGGGCTGATCATGTCCCTGGGCTCAATCCTGCTCGGGATTGTGGTCCTGATCAACCGCTTTTTCAAAGAATTCAGCCTCTTCGGCTATTGGGTCGGCGCCAACCCTGGGACCGCTTCCATTCTGGTATTTGTTTCCTTTGTTTTTGGAATTCTCTTCATATCGCTGGGGTTGATCGGTGAGTATATGGTGGTCCTGCTACAAGAAGTCAAACGCCGGCCGACGGCTATCGTTGAGTCCGTTGTGGGTGACCTCCAGCAACAGGCCTCGGCATATGCGCTGCTTCAGACCCCCGAAACGAAGATGAGGAGGCATGAGTATGACCAGGAGCGTGGACGAGCGGCTAGTCTATCGGACGCATCCGGCGACCGTCAGCATGGGCGATGACTATTTTGAGCTCGCCCACCTCGAACATTTCTGGGTGCGCCGGCGCTTGGACGTGCTGCGGCGCCTGGCCGGACACAAGATTTCGGAAGGCGCGCGAATCGCTGAAATTGGCTGTGGCCACGGGATTCTGCAGCGGCAGATCGAAGACACGTTCGGCAAGCCCGTCACCGGAATCGACCTGAACGGCCCCGCCCTGCTCCAAAACATCAGCCGGAACAGCCCAATCCTGTGTTACAACATTCTGCAAAGGGACCAAGACCTTAAAAGTGCCTTCGACGTCGTTCTCATGTTTGATGTATTGGAACACATTGACGATGAGGATCGATTTCTGGACGCCACCAAATTCCACCTCGCTCCTGGCGGTGCCTTGATCATCAGCGTTCCGGCGCTCCAGATGCTATTTTCCGCGTATGACGTCAGCGCCGGACACGTGCGCCGGTACTCCAGCCGCCGCTTGCTCAACGCCCTGACGCGGAACGGCTTCGAGATCGAATTGTGGACGTATTGGGGCGCCCCGCTGGTGCCGCTCCTGGGGCTGCGCAAGGCGGTACTGGCTGTGTCGGCAAAGTCTGGCAGCAGCGCCTACAAGACTGGCTTCGATCCGGGCGGAAAGTTACAGAATCAATCTCTTTGGTGGCTGTCCTCCTGCGAGGTGATTCCGCAAAAGCTGATCGGGGCCTCGGTTATGGCAGTGACGCGCAAAGCGGCCTGATCCGATGGCGCGCCGCGGGTTGTAAGGGAAGTGGATTGAATCAGGGGCGTCGTTCAGCGCCTTGCGCCACCGGTTTGTAAACGTAGACGCCTTGGTAGTACGGGCCTGCGATGTGGGCCACAAGCTTGTAGTGCCGCTGCATCTCGCGCGTTTGAGCGGGAGGAAAGGTTCGGATGTCGCGGGTCTGTTCGGAGTCTCCCACATCATAGTGCAGAAATATTGTCGAGAAGGCCTCCGCGGCGATGTCCCGCCGCAGTGGTTCGGGATCCACCACGCCCCCGCGGGCCAGGATTGTATAGATGAATGACTCGACCTCGAAGGCCCCTCGCAGGCGGACCGTTGAATTGTAATCCGCGGAAAGCAACCGGCCACCGTCGGCTATATACGGCCGGAGCGCAGTGATCTGCTGTCGAAGTTGCTGCTCGACGGCGATGCGCGTCAGCAGGGCCTGAGCGGTGACCCGGAAGTTAAGGATCAGATGTATGCCCAGCGGAATCTGCAGCAAGGTCACCCAGTGCTTGCTGCCCCGGAACGACAATGGGAAGAAGTCGAGCGCGTGCAGCGCCAGACATGCACTGAGAACCAGCAGGATCGTGGATTCGATCTGGTAATTGGTATCCGACCCGATCTTGGCCGCGGTTAGGAGGAACACCAGAGACGCCGCGCCGAGATAGACATACACCGAGATGTTACGTCCCTTTCGAGCTTGGCTGATTCCGGCGGCAGTGACAATCACCAGTTGTCCGCCTGCGATCAACAAGTAGCGCAGCTGAGCGAAGAGATTCTTGAGGTCGAACGGGTTCATGTTTGCCCGTACAGTGTCGGCAAGGAAACGTCCGCCCAGAACCGCGTTGACGATCAGCACGAGGACCAGTACGATCGCCGCCAGACTGGCTCCGAACTTCGTTGCCGCCTTCCGGTTGTTAAACCAAAGATGCGCGCAGATGGCCGCGGGGCAGGCAATCGTGGTTTGCTTGGTGAAAAACGCGAGACCCGCGAAGATTCCCACCCAGAGCAGGGTCTTCTCACCCCGAATCGAGTATCGGGAGTATTGGTAGAAGGCAGCGATCGTCCAGAAGATGGCTAGACTATCGACTTGACCCACAGTCCCCCAGAAAAGAACGAGAGAAGTAGACGCGCATAGAAGGGCTCCGGTCCAGGCGCAATAAAGGTCTCCGGTGTATAGGATCAGCAGGCGCCAGACCAGGGCAACGATTCCAAGCGTTGCCGCCAGGCTGAGCAGCCGACCCGCCGTCACCGCATGCAATCCAAGTTTGATGAACCCGGCTTCGAGCCAGTAAAACAGCGGCGTGTAGGCTGACACCGTGTAGGGATAGCGGTTGAGATCGTAGTACAGGGTCCCGTCCCGCGCCAGCATCATCGCCTGCGTGCCCACAATCGACTCCGGCGATGAGAATTCGTTCTGCGCCCAAAGCAGAATGCCAAAATGGCCCAGCACGCCGAGACCCGCGATCACCGAAAACAGGCATAAGACGCGGCGGAACCCGGCCTCGATGCGTCCTCGCTGAAGCGTCGCGCTGGCTGGCTCGATATGGGCGACCAGGGACATTGCTTCAATGTTTAGATCGGCTTAACCCAGCCGAAACTTAAGGCGGGTGCGCGAACTAATAGTGAAAGAGTGTGCTGCGGCCACTGTAGGGTCGGGATCTTCATCCTGCCGCCGGGCTTCTGCCTACATTTCTCAACTGAAACCCCGCCCTGACGGGCAGGGCTTGCGGCGTGTTGTAAACGTACGACAAAGCCCCGCCCGTCAGGGCGGGGTTCTATTCAGAAATGTAGAAACCCGGCGGCAGCACCGAAACCTCCGGACGGCCGTCCTTTTAGTTGTCGCGCACCCACGCACGCCTGCCGCTGGTCAGCTTCCTCGCGGATGTGAAATCATCAAAGACAATGCCCCGCGTTCCCCCGTCTGTGTGGGTGGTGGTCCTGGGCCTTTGCGGCCTCTGGATCGCGCTGGGGTCGCGCACGCTGGGCGCCGCGCGGTCGCACGATTTTCTCAATTTGTACACCGGCGCATCCCTGGCGCTGGAGGGACGCTTTGCCGATATTCACGACCCTGCCGTTCAACTGGAGCGGGAACAACGAATCGTCCCGCAGCTCCAGTCGACGGTTCCATTTGTCCGCCCTGCATTTTACGCCGCGGTACTCGCCCCGCTGGCGCTGCTGCCCTACGACACCGCCTTCGTCTTCTGGATCTCTTCGCAAAGTCTGCTGCTGCTGGGATGCTGGATCTGGGCGTGGCGGCGATTCGGGCCGAACGCACTCGTGTTCGCGGCTCTGTATCTGCCGGCGCCGCTGGGAGTCGCCACCGGCCAGGATTGTGTGGTTCTGCTCGCGCTGTTCATCGTCGCCTACGTGCTGATCGAAAGGCAGCGGCCCTTCGCCAGCGGAATGGTTCTCGCGCTGATGTTAATCAAGTTCCACCTCATCTTGCTGTGGCCGGTAGCGCTCCTGTTGCAACGGCGCTGGCGGATGCTCGGCGGATTCTGCTCCATGGCGGCTGGAGAGATCGCGGTTTCGCTCGCGCTCGGGGGACTGCCCGGAGCGCAGGCATATGTGGCGCTGTTGCGGAACAAGAGTCTCGATCGGCTCTCGCCCTCGCCGGAACTGATGATCAGCTACCAAGGACTGGCCGCGAACCTGGACATCGTGCGCCCATGGGCAATCGCGGCGATTTTGGCCGCGGTGATTGCCATCTTCATTTTCGCGGTGCTCAATGCGCCCCTGTGGAGAATGTTCTGTCTTACGGCGGTGGCTTCGCTGATGATTGTCCCACACGTCTACGCCTACGACGGGACGCTGTTGCTGCTGCCGATCTGGCTCGTGATCTTCCAGTCGGTCCGCCCGGTTTCGCGCGTCGCGGCTACGCTCTTTTCGACCCCGATTCCGTTTGGATTCGCGTTGGCCGATAAACCCTATTCGGTTGTGGCATCGTCGGCGATCACAGTCTTCTTCGCGATCCTGGCGAGCGAGACGGTGACGGAGCGCCGGCTAGCGGTTCGCTGAGTACTAGGTCTCTGACCACATGAAAATGTTTCATCGCGTGGGGCGGCTTGAGAAGCTGCGCGGCGGTTGCTAACCGCCGCAACCCCGCCCTAACGGGCGGGGCTTTCCGGCTTGGTTGACCAGCGCCGTTGACGGGCGCAAACCCGCAAAGCCCTGCCCGTCAGGGCGGGGTTCTATTCCAGAAACGTAGAAACTCCAGGCCGTTTCGCAACCCGCCGAAGGAAACCACCCACGCAGAACGTTTTCACACGGTCAGAGATCTAGTGAAATCCCATCACCGGCAGGCGCTTCGCTCCCTCGGGGTCCGGTTTGGCGTTTGCAAGGCTCTCGACCCAGTCAAGCTGCTTCTGCACGACTTCCGCATACGGGCCTTTCGGTAGGGTGTTCAGGAAGGTGCGGAGATACTCGGCCGATTCCCTGAAAACACGCTCCTGGGCCAGGACCAGTCCCAGCAAATAACTCGCCCTGGGATTGCGGTGCGCCGGGTCGAGCTTCAGCGCTTGACGCCCGCTCTTCTCCGCCGCGTCGAGCTTTCCGAGCTGCAGATTCGCCACGGCATTGAAGAAGTATGCCGCCGGAAAGTCCTTTGGATTCAGCCGGATGATGCTGCCCGTAGCGCCGGCCAGCTCCAGCCATTTCGCCTCCTTGACGGCAAGTATGGAGAGGCGCTGGTAGGGCCCGATGTAGGTGGGATCGGCTGCCAGCGCCTGCGCGTAAGCCGTGCGTGCATCCTCCACCTGTTCGCACTGTTCGTGGACTTTTCCCAGCTCGAACCACGCCAAGGCGTATTTCGGATAGCTCTCGACGGCCTTCGTGAATTCCTTGGCTGCTTGATCGAGCCTATTCTTCCTGACGTCCGTCAGTCCCTTCTCATATGCGCGACGCGCATTCTTAGGCGCTCGCGCGGAGGTGGCACTGATCGTGAAACCCTTCGCGGTGGTGAGCCGATGCAAAATGATGGCGCCAACGTTCGGACTGTCCATAACCCGATGGTCTGCGAGTGAGACCGAGTCGGAACGAAAGCCCGCCAGCGAGGCGCGGAGATCGCAGTCCGCCAAATCGCGCTCGCCGATGGCTCTTGGCAGCATCGCACTCGCGTCGCCAACCGCAGTCTGGCTCCAGCCGATCTGCAAGTCGAAGTTTCCCTCCGCGCTCGTGTACCCTTCTCGTCGCGTTTCACCGTGGCAAACCAGCTCGATCGGCACCATCGCAAACGGCGGAGTGCCATCGTCCAACACCACTTTGCCGGAGAGCAAGATCGGCCGGACTCCTGCTCCCGGGATTCCTGTCGGAAATTCTCCACCGATCAAAGTCGTGATCGCAAGCAAACAGATGGACGCCGGAACGGCTTTGAGATAGAAAGGCTTCATACTTGCTCCTTATCGTCAGCTTCGAAAAAGTCTTTGGGTTCAGCCCCGTGGCTGGGAGGGGATTACAGTGAAACGAAGCTAACTACGAGGGCTTCTATCGGGGGTCTGGCGCAACGGTCCAGCCGTGAGGAACTTCCTTGCGATACCAGAATACGCGGGTTCCGTCCGACGGTCCAATCAAAACTTTCTATCCGGTTGATCTAAGGGGAAATCCGATGGCGAGTTCTACAGCTTCTCCAGCCGGTCGAGCAGCCGCACGATGCGCGGGGCCACATCACTCCGTCCGCCGAACCGGAATTCGTTGTAGGCGCCGGTGAGATCGTCCACCAGGATCGCCACCTCCGAGGAAGGCAGGACGCGAGCGAACTCGGTAGGCGTCAGCCACGGCGGCTTCTGGATGCCGCGGCGCTCGAGCAATCCGAGCATGCGATGGTACAGGAGCGTCGCATCGGAAGCTTGGCCTTCGCCGCGGGCGAGCCGGCGGGCGCGCAAGCGGCCGCTCCACCACCGCCCCAGCCCCGGACCGCCAAGCATCGCCAGGATCGCGATTCCTACGGCGCCGGCCAACCATGGTGCGTAGGCCACGCTGGCCCGCGCGGTGTCCGTAAGCCGGGCCGCGGCCTCCCGGATCCAGCGAAATGGCAGCCTCCGGGCCGATTCATCCATGCGCGCTGCCAGGACGATCTGGCGGTCGAGATCGTAACTCAGCACCCAATCCTGCCAAAACTGCTCGGCGGCATCGAGGTACAGAGAAAGGCGCGCTGACACGCCCGCGCCAGCCGCGCCGGGATCGGGGGGCGTCGGGTCGAACGTGGTCCAGCCGCGGCCGTTGATCCACGCCTCCACCCAACTATGCGCGTCCGAGGCGCGCACTACCTGCCAGCCGGTCATGGGATTGTAGACACCGCTCTGGAATCCTGTGACGACGCGCGACGGAATTCCAAGCGTGCGCAGCATCACCGCCATCGAGGAGGCGAAGTATTCGCAGTGTCCCTTCTTTCGTACGAACAGAAAATGCGCCAGCGGATCGGCGACCGAGGCCGGAAGCAGTTCCAGCGTATAACCGTAATCGTGGCGCAGCCGATGCTCGAGCTGGCGTGCCATCTCGTCCTCACCGGCGGCGCCAGCCGCCATGCCGCGCGCCAGCCGCGGAATACGCTCATCGAGGGGGGGCAGTTTCAGCAGCTCCCGACGCTCCGGAGGCGCGAGTGGATCGGGTAGCGTCGAGACTGGAGCTGTTTCATCCTCCAGAAAACTGTAGACGCCATAGGACACGCCTCCCAATCCAAATCGCGGCGGCACGTGGAACGATCCTCCTGGCGTGAAGTTCAGGAACGGCAGCCCAATGCTGATTGTCTCCGGCGTCCCGGAAACGAATAGCGTGTCTGACGCGATGTCGTTCAGGTGCACTTGATAGACGATGGGGCGGCCCGGGCGCGTGCGAGCCCGGAAGCGCGGGAGCGTTAGCAGGCCACGCTCGACGTGAAGCGGCACGTCGCCGCCGGGAGGATTGAACCACCGCCTTCCGTCGAACTCCGCCAGCGACGTCCCCCGCCAGCGGACTTGCAGCAAGCCCTCGCCCTGATACGACCGTACGTGCATTACCGGCGCGCTGCTCCGCTTGATCTCGCCGATTTCCCCCAGCGTCACGACGTTGGAAAAGCCCGCCAGGTGGTAGCGCTGGGGGACAAATCGCGCCAGGGCGGCTCTCGCCGTGCGTGGCAGCACGAAAAACATCCCCGCCGTCATGGTCAGGACGCCCGCGAAAAGAAAAATAGCCAGCACGCCCAGGCGCCGCGGAAACGCCCGCAGTCCGCCGCGCACAATCGCCCGGCGCGACTGCGCCGAGCGCCGCACTTCGTCGCTCGCGAACGCGGCGATGGCGAACAACAGGAACAGCGCCAGAAATCCGAAGAAGCTCAGGCTGGCCGAGAGCATTGCCGCGGCCATCAGCTCCAGTACGGCGATGACTTTTACGAAAGTATAATCGCGGTTGGTCCTGGCGGTGAGAACTTTCATCACGGCCAGGAAAAACACCAAATGCACGGTGGCCCTGAGAAATGACTCCGAGACATACAGATAATCGAGGGGATAGAAGCCGGCATAGAGAAGGGTGGCTCCCGTAACCCAGCGGCCGGAAAACTCGAACTCGACTACTCCCGCTACCATCAGCGCGCGCAAGCACAGGCCCACGAGTGTCAGCGTCGCCGTGGGCCAGTCGAGGTACCCGGAACCAACTACGGCGAAGTAGCCCGCTGCCAGCATCCCGAGCAGCGAGAACTCGAAAAACCGTTCCACCACGCGCGGAGAAGCCCGCGAAGCGTCAGACGCCATGTCCTGATTGTATCGTGCGAAATGTGGGGCGAGCTTCGCCTTTGGTTGCGGCCGCAGGCCTCGCTAGGTTAATCTGGAATTTCCCTGGAGAGAATCATTATGAAAGCTGGTATTCATCCCGCCTACGAGGAAGTGAACGTCACCTGCGCCTGTGGTCACAAGTTTCGGACCCGCTCGGCGCACAAAGGCGATATCCGCGTGGAAATTTGCTCCAACTGCCATCCGTTCTACACCGGCAAACAGAAGCTGATGGATACGGAGGGTGTCGTGGACCGGTTCCAGAAGAAATATCAACGAGTCAAGGATGCGGCCGAAGCGAAGAAGAAACAGCCTGTTGGGTAGAAGTGGGTAGCTGGAGCTGGACACTCATCGCCGGCTCCCCACTCCCCACTCCCCACTTCCCGCTTAAGATAGACAGATGGACCATCTGCCGCGCCGCTTGGCCATCATCGCCTTCGCGATGGCGCTTACGCTGGCGGGGGGCACCACTGGCTTCGTCCTGATCGAGCACTATCCGGTCTTCGACGCCTTCTACATGACCCTGACCACCGTGACGACGGTGGGCTACGGCGAAATCAGAACACTCAGCCAGGCGGGACGGATTTTCAACTCGTTTCTGATCCTGTTCGGCGTGATCATCATGCTGCTGGCGATCGGCGGGATGACCCAGATCGTGATTGCGCTCGAGCTGAACCAATATTTCGGAAAGCGACGGATCAAGAACATGATCGAAAAACTGAGCGGTCACGTGATCGTGTGCGGCTTCGGCCGCGTCGGGCGGGGGGCGGCGGATGAGCTGCGTCAGGCCGGCGTGCCGTTCGTGGTCGTGGACCACGACGAGGAGCGGGTAGAATCGGCGATGAAAGCCGAAATGCTGGCCGTCCTCGCCGACGCCAGCCGCGACGAGACGCTGCGCGACGTGGGGATCGATCGGGCGCGCGGGCTGATCGCCACGCTTTCCTCGGACGCCGACAACCTGTTTGTGATTCTGTCGGCCAAAACGCTGAATCCCAGGCTGCATCTTTCGGCGCGCATCGCCGAGGAAACGTCCGAGCACAAACTGCGCAGGGCCGGCGCCGACTTCGTCTTCGCGCCCTACAACAGCACCGGTCATCGCATGGCTCAGGCGCTTCTTAAACCGCACGTGCATCAGTTCCTCGATTTCACCACTCAGAACATGGGCCTCGACGCCGGCATTGAACAGGTGCGTGTGGCCGAGCGCAGCACGTTTGTCGATCAGTCTCTGGCGGACATGCAGATGCGGCGCGAGCTGGGCGTCATTGTTCTGGCCATACGCAAGGCGACCGGAGAGATGCTTTTCAATCCTGCCGCGGACGCGAAGATCTCCGGCGGCGATCACTTGATCGTGATGGGCCGGCCAGACGGATTGCGCAAGCTGGAACAACTCCTCACCGAGGTGCCGGCATGAATGGCAGACCGGCTTCCCCGTAAGTATGAAAGTGTTGACCGCGGACCAGATGCGCGAGGTCGACCGGCGCGCGATCGAGGGCGGGATTCCGGGAACGGTTCTGATGGAGAACGCCGGGCGTAGCGTGGTGGACTTCCTCGAGCGGGAGTTTGCGCCGCTCTCCGGGCAGCGCGTGCTCGTGTTTTGCGGGAAGGGAAACAACGGCGGCGACGGCCTGGTGGTGGCCCGCTTGCTGCGGGAACGCGACGTGCCAGTGGAAGTCGTACTGGCGGAGAAACCGGCGAAGCCCACGATGGCCGCGCCGACGATCGTCGTGGACGCCCTGCTCGGAACCGGATTCCGCGAACCCGTCAGGGAGCCTTACCTCGGGTTGATTGGCTCCATCAACCAGGATTTTCCGCGCGCGAAGGTCGTGGCCGTCGACATTCCCTCGGCGATGAAAGTGCGGGCCGATTATACCTTGACCTTCGCGGCGCCCAAGGTGGATCTGGTGCTGGGGGAAGGCGTCGGCAAGCTAGTGGTAATGGACATTGGGATTCCGGCGGATTTGATTCAGTCCGATCTGGAGGTTTCCGAAGCGCACGATTTCGCGGGTCTTTTTGTTCCGCGCCGGCGGGACGCCCACAAAGGCGACTTCGGCCACGTGCTGGTGGTGGGCGGCGCGCCGGGGAAGACCGGTGCGGCGGCGATGGCTGGCCTCGCCGCGCTGCGCGCGGGCGCGGGCCTCGTGACGGTCGCGTCGTCGGGTGGAATGCTCGCGCCGGAGCTGATGACGGAACCGCTCGATGCCTTCCGGCTCGAAGGCAAGACCGTGATCGCGGTATGACCAGGGCTCGGTCCGAACCGGGAGCTGGTGTCGCGCCTGCTGAAGGAAGCGAAGGTCCCCATGGTGATCGACGCCGACGGGTTGAACGCGATCGCCAGCACGGATTTTCGAGGGCTCGGAGAGCAGACCATTCTGACGCCCCATCCCGGTGAGATGGCTCGTCTCACAGGCGCCAAAGTTACGGATCGGCTCGCCGCGGCGCGAGGGTTCGCGCAAGAGCGCAACGTTTGCGTGGTTCTGAAGGGTCATCGCACGCTGATCGCATTTCCCGATGGGCGGGTTTGGATCAACCCCACGGGCACGCCGGCCATGGCGACGGGCGGCACTGGCGACATCCTTACCGGAATGACCGCCGGTCTGGTGGCGCAGTTCGCCGGTGACATTGGCACAGCGGTGCGCGCCGCCGTGTGGCTGCACGGGCGCGCGGGAGAAATCGGCGCGGCGGAGCTGACCGAGCAGTGCCTGATCGCGACCGACCTGTTGCACTACCTTCCGAGGGCCATTCGTGAGTGTGTATGAAACACGCTCCGAAGAGGAGACCATTGAGCTCGGCCGGCGGATTGCCGCCACGCTACCGCGGCGAGCCCTGGTATTGCTGATCGGCAATTTGGGCGCCGGCAAGACGACGCTGGCCAAGGGAATTATCAGCGGGCTTGGCGCGGCGCCGCCGGAAGAAGTTTCGAGTCCCACCTTCACGCTGATTCACGAGTACGGCGACGGTCGCGTATATCACATTGACCTGTACCGGCTGGATCGTGCCGAGGAAGTCGCTACACTGGGGCTCGACGACATCTTCGAGCGCGAAGCAGTGGTGTTGATCGAATGGGGCGAGCGGTTCCCGCAACTGCTGCCCAGGGATCGGATCGAGATCCGCCTGCGCACGCTGGACGGGGATCGCCGTGAGATTGATGCCATGCTAGATTTAAGGTAATCAGGAGCTTTTGCGATGGCTACAGTTCCACGCCTTCTCAGTTACGAAGAATGGCTCCGGATGCCCCCCGTCGAGGACGGCACGGATGAGGTTGTCAAGGGAGAACTTCGTTTCATGCCTCCGACGCATTATCCCCACGCGGAGATCATTCAACGCCTAGTTAGACGCCTTCATCGTCAACTCGACGAAACAAGAGTCACGATCCTTGGCTCGAACTTCGGCCTGATGATCAGCCGTGATCCGCTGACCTGCCGCTCGCCCGATCTTGCGCTGTACTGGCGGGAGAAGATCGTGATTCAAGACGGGCTGTATTGGTCCGCACCGGGCTTGATTGTGGAAGTGATCTCTCCTTCGGAGACCAAACGCCGGAAGGAAGAAAAGTTGGAAGACTACGCGACCATCGGTGTGCCCGAGGTCTGGCTGCTCTCTCCGGAAGCGCGAAGCGTTGAGGCCCGGCTTCTCTCAGATGGGAAGCTTAAGACCGCGCGCATTTTGGTCTCCGGCATTCTGAGCGCCACCCGGTTTCCGAACCTCTCAATTCCCGTCGCGGAGATTTGGCCCGATTGAAGTATGGGTCAGTAACTCTCTGTAAAGAAGCGAGTTACAAAAATATGTTGTCACTCATCGTCCGAGTGTGCTAATAGTAGAGCTTGGGTTTCGGCGGCCAAGCCGGACCCACTTACCAAGTGCATATCTTGCTAGGTAGATTCCACCAGGAGGTTGGGCTATGAACATACGACCGCTTCATGACCGCGTCGTGGTCAAACGGATCGAAGACGAGACGGAAAAGACCGCCGGCGGGTTGATTATTCCCGATTCGGCCAAAGAAAAACCGCAACAGGGCGAAATCGTGGCCGTGGGCAAAGGCAAACGCGGCGATGACGGAAAACTGATTGCGCCGGACGTGCAGGCGGGCGACCGCATCCTGTTCGGCAAGTACTCGGGATCCGACATCAAGATCGACGGTAACGAGTATCTGATCATGCGCGAGGACGAGATTCTAGGCGTTCTCGAGAACACCAGCAAAAAGGCGAAGGCTTAACCGAAGGGAAATTTGAAAAGGGAGACGTAACTATGGCAGCAAAACAAATCGTTTATAGCGAAAATTCCCGCCAGGCGATTCTGCGCGGCGTAAACCAGTTGGCCGACGCGGTCAAGGTGACGCTCGGTCCCAAGGGGCGAAACGTCGTGTTGGAGAAGAAGTTCGGCGGACCGACCATCACCAAGGACGGCGTGACCGTGGCCAAGGAAGTGGAGTTGAAGGATCCGCTCGAGAACATGGGCGCGCAAATGGTGCGCGAAGTGGCCTCCAAGACCTCCGACGTGGCCGGCGACGGAACCACCACCGCGACGATTCTGGCGCAGTGTATCTTCCGCGAAGGCGTGAAAAGCGTGGCCGCCGGGGCGAATCCGATGGCGCTGAAGCGCGGCATCGAGAAAGCCGTCGAGGCGGTGGTCGAGGAAGTGAAAAAGATGTCGGTCAAGGTCGCCAATGACGACAGGATCGCTCAGGTGGGCACCATTTCGGCCAACGGCGATGCGACCATCGGCGATACCATCGCCCAGGCGATGAAGAAGGTCGGCAAGGACGGCGTGATTACGGTCGAGGAGTCGAGGACCATGATCACCGAACTGCAGACTGTTGAAGGTATGCAGTTCGATCGCGGCTATTTGTCGCCCTACTTCATCAGCGATCCGGAGCGGATGGAGTGTGTGTTGGAAGATCCCTACATCCTGATCCACGAAAAGAAGATCAGCAACATGAAGGACCTGCTGCCGGTGCTCGAGCAGATCGCGCGTTCCGGTAAGCCGCTGTTAGTCGTTGCCGAAGAAGTCGAGGGCGAGGCCTTGGCGACGCTGGTGGTGAACAAGCTGCGCGGCACGCTGAACGCTTGCGCGGTGAAGGCT
>JBGPHB010000006.1:0-17574 GCA_041484155.1 Bryobacteraceae bacterium | reverse complement strand
TCGCCCCGGCGAGCATCCAGCGCTCGTACGGGTTTTGCAGGGGGTCTACTGCCTAGGGTAGCAGCGTAAACCCGCTCCCGGACGGTCGCGGTTCGGTAACGGGCTGCCGATACCGAACCGCGACCGTCAGGGAGCGGGCTGAACGAAGTTTCCGAGTGGTATTAATTGACCATCGGCCGCAGAGTGCCGTTCGACGTCGAGGACAGGGTGCGGAACTCGTACTGTTGAATCTCGATCGCGCCGCGGCCTTCCTCAAACCAAACCACGCGTCCGCGGGCCATCAGCTTCAGGCCGCACTGATCGTTCAACTGCGCCGGCCAGCTTATGGAAAGCTCCACGCGGCGTCCGGGCACCAACCGATGCGCGCTTGTAAATAGCACGCCCGAGCTCGATATGTTGATGGTCCTTCCGTCACCGCTCTCTTCGGCGGCCCGCTTGTTCAACACGGAGTAGCGCACTTCGCGCTCAATGGGGAACCGATCGGAGTGCCGCCGGTCGGCTTGCGTCGCCTGTTTTGGAGTCACTTCTGCGTCACCTCGATAACACGAGTTTCGCCTGCGGAGCCCAAGGCGGCAATAGAGTACCCGGCATGGTGGACACGGTACAGAGGTACCGCCGGGTCCAGTCTATTCCTCCGGCTTGCGGGCGCTACGGCGGGCGCGGATCTCCTCCAGGCGCTGCGAGATACGTTGCTCCAGGCCCCGATCGGTCGGTTGGTAAAACACCTTACCGCGCAGGCTGTCCGGAAGGCACTCCATGGTGTTCATGGCGTCTTCGAATTGGTGCGCGTGCTGGTAGCCGGAACTGTAGCCCCACTCCTTCATCGCGCGAGTGGGGGCGTTGCGAAGCTGCATGGGAACCGGCTCGGCGGTCCCCTTCGCCACCGCTTCCATGGCGCCGTTCAAGGCACGGTACGCGGCATCTGACTTGGGCGCGACGGCCAGGTAGATGGCGGCTTGCGCAAGCGCCTGATCGCCCTCTGGAACCCCCAGGAAGTGGGCGGCCTGCTGAGCTGCGATGGCTTGTTCAAGCGCCCGCGGATCGGCCAGGCCGATATCTTCGACGGCCATCCGTACCAGGCGGCGCGCGATGTACAAACGGTCCTCACCGCCTTCCAGCATGCGCGCGAGCCAATATAGCGCCGCGTCGGCATCCGACGATCGAATACTCTTGTGGAGCGCGGAGATCAGGTTGAAGTGCTCCTCGCCGGCTTTGTCGTAGAGCAGAACCTTGCGCTCGATCACCGATTCCACGGTTTCCCGCTCGATCCGCCCTTCCGGCGCCACCGCCGAAGCAAGCTCCAGAATGTTGTACGCCGAACGAGCGTCGCCATTGGCGTAGATCGCGATTTGCTCGAGCAGCTCGCGCGTTGCGGAGACCCGCAAGACCGGAACCGCGCGCTCCAGCAGCGTCACGATTTCATCCATTGATAGCGCTCGAAGCGCGAAGACCTTGGCCCGCGAGAGCAGTGCCGAGATGACCTCGAACGACGGATTTTCCGTGGTGGCGCCGATCAGGATGATGTCGCCGCGCTCGACGTAGGGCAGAAACGCGTCCTGCTGGGCTTTGTTAAACCGGTGAATTTCGTCGATGAAGACCACCGTCCGGCGGCCCATGCGCCGTGACCGTTCGGCGTCCGCCATCACGGCCTTGATCTCTTTGATGCCGGCAAGCACCGCGCTGAACGGGATGAAGTCGCAGCGCGAGAGGCGCGCGACCAGGCGGGCCAGGGTGGTCTTGCCCACACCCGGGGGGCCCCACAGGATCAGCGAGGTCAGTTGGTCGCGCTCGATTTGCGCGCGCAGCGGTTTTCCGGGCGCAAGAATGTGCTGCTGGCCAACGAAGTCCTCGAGCTTCTCCGGGCGCATGCGCTCGGCCAGGGGGCGAGTGGGGTCGTCCCCGGGTGTGAGCGGCGCCGAGTCGAACAGGCTCAAGCGGTAGTCCTCTGGCGGCGTGCTTCGTACAGCATCACACCGGCCGCCACTGCGGCGTTTAACGACTCAACCACGGATGTCGGTATTTTCAATCCAATCGCCCGCGTCTGGAGCTTCGGACTGATCCCGCGCCCCTCACTCCCAATGATGATCGCGCAGCGGCCGGCCAGCTTGGCGTCGGCAATCACTCTGGTCGCGCGGGGCGTGGCGGCATAGAGGGCGACACGCTTCTGTTCGAGTGCGGCCAGCAGCAAGCTCTCATCAAGCGACGTTACGACCGGCAGCCGATACACTGAGCCCGCCGAGGCGCGCAGGCATTTCGGATTGTAGGGGCTCACGGCACCCTTCAGAAACGCCACGCCGGTACCGCCGAATGCCTCTGTCGCACGCAGAATTGCGCCGGCGTTGCCCGGATCCTGCAAGCCATCGAGCACCACCACTAGCGATCGTCCGCGCAGCAATTGATCCAGCGTCCAGACGGGCGGCCGCACCAGCGCAATCACGCCCTGCGTCGCCTCGGTCGAGGCAAGTTCCTTGAACATCGCGTCACTCACGGCTACCACGCGGGTACGTTTTAGCCCGCGCACGTGTGTCGACACGGCGCTCTTGACCGATTCGGCCACGATCACGACGCCGATTTCGCAATCCGACGCGAGCGCCTCTTCGAGCAAGTGGAAGCTTTCCGATACCGCGAAGCCGTCCTCTGTCAGCGAACCTCGGGCGACGGCGCGCCGCACTTGTTTAAGGAGCGGGTTCTTTTCGCTGAGAAGCGTTTCGGTCATTGAACTACAATGTTGGCATAAGTCAGATGAAGCGGCGGCTGATCGGCATAGCGGGGTGTGTCCTGGCACTGGCGGCGGTGGCGGCCGGCGTGGCGGTGTTCTCCATCGCGCGCAATATCCAGCGCCAGTCGACCGTCGACGAAGCGCGCCCGGCCGACGTCATCCTCGTACTGGGCGCGGCGGAATATCGAGGCCGGCCCTCGCCCGTGCTCGAAGCCCGCTTGAACCATGCGCTGTTCCTCTTTCGGCAAGGCCTTGCGCCGCGCATCCTGACGACCGGCGGGAGCGGCGGCGATCCCAGGTTCACCGAAGGCGAGGTGGCCCGCGCTTACTTGAGCAAGCACGAGATCCCTTCCGAGGCGATCATCGTGGAAACTGAAGGCGAGAGCACGGTCTATAGCACCGCCGCGGCCGCCGAAATCATGCGGCGGATGAATTTGAAGTCGTGCATCGTGGTGAGCGACGGCTATCACATTTACCGCGTGAAGAAGATGCTGGAGTTCGAAGGGATGAACGTGTACGGCTCGCCACGCCCCACGGAGCCGCACGACGATTGGCGTCAAGACTGGCTCTATCTTCGCCAGGCAATAGCCTACGGTTTGTAGCGAATCGGCATTCCAGTGTGACGTGGCGCACGCACTCGTGCGTGCCACGTCGGCACTCGTGCCGACGCATGGCCAGTTTCACGCGAACAGGTGTCGAGAAGAGTCTCGACATGGCACGCAAAAGTGCGTGCGCCACATTAGTAGCTCAATATTTCCGCAGCACAGCCAGAATCTTCCCCTGAATCGCGACCGATTCCTTAGGCACAAAGATCGGCTGCATCGACGCATTAGCCGGCTGCAACCGTACCCGATCCCCGGCTTCGACATAGAACCGCTTGAGCGTAGTCTCCATCCCGTCCACCAGCGCCACCACGATATCCCCGTCGCGAGCCAGCCCAGCCCGCTGCACCAAAACGTAATCTCCGTCGCAGATATGATCCTCGATCATCGAGTCCCCGCGCACCTGCAAAGCATACGTGTCGGAGTCCCCGGCGAAATCGGCGAAGTTGAGCGTATCCCGCCCCGCAATCGCCTCCACCGGAGCGCCCGCCGCGATCCGCCCCAGCAGCGGCACCTCCATGCCCGGCGGCATTTGCCGGTGCTGCCGCTGCTCTTCGTAGAACTTCGGCAGCACTTCGAGCGACCGGCTCTGGTTGAACCCGCGCTTCAGATAGTGTTTCGTCTCGAGCGCCAGGATATGCTTATGCACGGTCGCGAGCGACGCAAGACTCAACCCTTCGGCGATCTCTTCATAGCTCGGGCTGTAGCCGCGTTTTTCCAGGAAGCCCGCGAGGAAGTCCAGGAACTCTTTTTGGCGTTTGGTAAGGGCCATAGGGACATTGTAGGCGAAGAAAAGGGGAATCGCAAGTCCTTTGTGAAGGCGAAAGCGAATAGAATCGAGATATGGGTAGTCCGCCACCTGATTCGCCGGGAGCGGGAAGCGTGCCTCTGCCGCTGGACGACCCGCTGTGGCGGCATGCACTACGGGTGTTCGACGACGCCACCCGCGCAGTGCGCTGGTTTCACTCGCGCCATGTCCAACTTGGCATGTCTCCATTCGAGGCCGTCGGCAAGCCGGAAGGCCGGCAGACCGTCGACGCAATCCTGACCAGTATCGAGCACGGCTTACCTGTTTGAGAGCTGCCAGGATCTGCAAACCCGAATACTCCGCGCTGGACGGAGAGGGTTCCCGCACTTATGGCGGAAGGTGGAATAGTCCGGGGACGCTCTGGCGCGTTCCACGGCGGATCACCGCAAGTCTCCTCCTACCTACGGTCGAGGCGCTTCCGCAATTCAGTGGTTCTGAGAATGGTCGTTTTGAAGTCCTCTAACAGAGTGACCAAATCCTCATCTCCCTCAGCTCCGCAGCCCATGCATATACCTCGGTCGGCTGACACAGCCCGAGCGCCGCAGTTGAGGCACAGAAATACGCGGTCGGAGACGTTATCCGCGACCCAGAGCTCGCCAGCCCTCCTCCCTGGGCGGCGGCCGGTTTCCGAAATACTCGTCAATATAGTTGAGAGGTATCCTGCGACCTCGTCCGGCTCATCACGTACGGAGTCCCAAGAGAACGCGTCAGCGATGTTTATCGACAGCAGCGATTGGGAGAGGAGGGCGCAAATCGCAAGAAAATCAACGCAGAGTGTTCGGAGATCCTTGTCACCGAGGTCAAATTCGTAGTGCTCGATCGCGTTTCGAAAGTCCTTTGCCTCCAGGAGCAACGCAACCTCGCCGGGCGCGAGCAATGTTGGATTGCGTTCAATCGTGAAATTCAGAGCTGTTTGAAGATTGATCGTCTTCCTTGATCCCGCTCGAACGAACAGCGCTGTCGGCTCACACTGTTGGACATAGGACTTCAATAGCAACTCCGAGGCTTGAATGAGATGTAAGAGGGCAAACTTCAGGTTGTAGACAAGCGGGAGTCTAGTGAAGTCGGGCGCTACGGAACACAGGTGCCCATTCTCGGTCGTCCACTGAACCGAATGATCGTCGCGATTGAAGGAGCGACCACGTTTCTGAGGTGTTTCTACTTCGGACCAGTGTAGGTGCTCCACGGCATGGTGAAGCGTGTGTAGCGCGTTCTGGCGCAAGTTCAGCTTGATCATCAGGGCCAACGGTCCCCATCGGAGATAACGCCAGTATAACGCGGAGATTTCGGCGAGCGACCGATCACATACTCGCGATCACCTACTCGCGGCCACGCTGCCGGAACGAGTTAGACAATACCCCTCGGCTTGCCGTCGCGGCGGGACTGGCGAAAGGCCGAGGGGAGCGTCAAGTTCACTTCGCCAATTCGGTAGGAGGCCATGAAAGGGCTGTCGTTGGCAGACCACCAGCGGCACGCCCGCTTACGTGGGAGAATGAACCAAGCGGACTTTATGCAGACCACAGTGAATCTTCCGGACTCCCTCTACCGGAAGAGTGAGCAACTGGCGGCATTGCGGGGGGCTACGGTGGAACAGTTTATCGTCGAAGCCGTCAAAAAAGAAGTTCAAGGCAACGTTGCGTCAGGCACTTCCGGGACCTACGGTGATCGCGAGGTAGAGTTGCCGGTGATCCGCTCACGGCGGCCGGGAACGCTCTACCTGTCTCAGTTCGACTTTGATGACCTACTTGCCTGATGTCAACGTTTGGATTGCCCTTGCCGCGGAACGACACACACTGCATCGCAAAGCGCGGCACTGGTTCAGCAACCTTCAAGACGAAAGGCTCGTGTTCTGCCGCGTTACCCAGTTGGGCTTCCTGCGGCTGTTGACGAACAAGCACGTCATGCTAGAAGAGGTCATGAGTCCAGGCGAGGCGTGGCAGGCCTATCGCGTCCTGCGATCGGACCGGCGAATCGGCTACTCGGCGGAGCCGAATGAACTTTCCGAAACGTGGCAGGCGTTCACCGACGGCCCGCTGAGTTCGCCAAATCTCTGGACTGATGCATACCTCTGCGCGTTCGCCAACGCCGCTCGATTGACCTTGGTAACGTTCGACGCGAAGATCACAACCAGGGAAGACCTGAGCTGCCTCTTACTCGGCGGCACCGATTGATCGTTGGTCCGGCCCCCGCGGACACCGCCCGTCAGGTCGGGGTTGTCGCGAGCGAGGCTGGGAATGAGTTCCGGCCTGCCGACGTTCTTTGGGGCAGGACGTTGTAAAGGCCTCTAACGGCTGGTTTTGCACGGTGAAACCGCGCGTCAAATCAACTCGTAGAGTCTCTCCCTACCATTCTGAACGCGTTCAAAATAATTGTTGACAGCCTGTCATCTGAGGCTCATACTAATCTTGAACACGTTCAAATCATGCCGACCACACGTGCGACACCCAAAGCAGAAGAGACCGGCCTCAGGATTCTAGACGCCGCACTGGCGCTATTCCGGCAGGAAGGCTTTGACACAGCCACGATGCGGGACATTGCGAAAAAGGCGGGGGTCGCGACCGGGGCGGCGTACTACTACTACCCGTCCAAGGACGCCATCGTCATGGACTTCTACCGGCGCTCCTGCGCGGAGATGCAGCCGAAGATCGAGGCGGCCTTGGAATCCGCCACCGGCCTGGAAACCCGATTGCGCGAGCTGATTCAAGTCAAGCTCGCTCACTTCGCGCCTAACCGGGGCGTGCTGCGCGCTCTGCTGCGGAACGGCGCGGACCCCAGGCACCCTCTGTCGCCGTTCAGTCCGGAGACCAAAGAGATCCGGGACATCGACCTGGCGTGGTTTCGCCGGATTCTGATGGATTGCGGGACGCGGATTCCGCGCGACCTGGAGCCTCACCTGCCAGGCGTGCTGTGGTTCTTTCAGATGGGTGTGATCTTTTTCTGGGTCATCGACGAGTCACCGGATCAAGCCAGAACCGCGCGACTGCTGGACCTGGCTGCGAAGAGCGTTGCCACTCTGATCAGAGTGTCGGGACTGCCTTTCATGCGGCCCTTGCGGAAAACCGCGCTGCAATTGATTGAAGTGGTGAAAGGAGACTAAAGCCGTGAGCATGTCCGCGCGTTTGTTGGTGGGGCTACTGCTGCTCGTGATTCTATTTGGGGCCGGGTTCGCGCTGCTCCATCGCGGCATTTACGGTTTGACGATTTTCGTCCTGTTCCCCGTGGTCCTGGGAGGACTCGTATCCTGGGTTTTTCGTCCGGCGACAGGGGCGGGAGCCGCCGAATTGGGCGCCCTCACGGCGATGGCAGCCCTTTCCTTGTCGTTGCTCGGAGGAATGGAAGGACTGATCTGCATCTTGATGGCTTTGCCACTGGCTCTGCCCCTGGGCGCTTTCGGAAGTTGGTTGGTTTATCAGATGGGGTCTTCCAGGCTGACCACTCCGGGCGTCGCAATGTTGCTGCTGCTGCCGCCCGCCAGCATCGCGTGGGACGCCAAGGCTCCGCCACCGGTGTTTGAAGTGCGCAGCGCGATCGAAATCGCGGCGACTCCGGAGCGGGTCTGGAAAAACGTGGTGACGTTTTCGGAGTTGCCAGAGCCGCAGGAGTGGTTCTTTCGCGCCGGACTGGCTTATCCCAAACGGGCGCGCATTGAGGGATCGGGCCCCGGCGCAATCCGGTATTGCGAGTTCTCCACGGGCCCCTTTGTCGAGCCGATCGAAGTTTGGAACGAGCCTAGCCTGCTCCGGTTCCGCGTCACGCAGAATCCGGCGCCAATGCACGAGTGGAGTCTTTAGGCCCACGTGTTTCCCAAGCATTTGCATGGGTACCTGATTTCCAAGCAAGGCCAGTTCCAGTTGACGCGATTGGCGAACAACCATACGTTGCTGGAAGGAACCACCTGGTATCAGCACGGCCTGTGGCCGGCGGAGTATTGGCGGTGGTGGTCCGACGCGATCATTCATCGCATCCACCTGCGGGTTTTGACTCATATACGGACGTTGGCGGAACAATGGTGAGACTTGAAGAGCTAACGGTGGTCCATGCACCCATCGAACGATGCTTCGATCTCGCGCGAAGCGTTGAAGTACACCTCGCCGGAACTGTCCATTCAGGAGAAACGGCAGTGGCTGGAGTGACCTCGGGACTGATCGGCATGGCGCAATGCGTCACCTGGCGGGCGAAGCACTTCGGCGTGTGGCAGAGACTCACAAGCGAAATCACGGCCATGGACCGGCCAGCCTACTTTCAGGACACGATGATTCGGGGCGCCTTCCGATCCATGAAGCACGATCACTTCTTTGAAGCACGATCACTTCTTTCGGCCTTTGTCTGAAGACGAAACAGAGATGAAGGACGTATTCTGCTTTGAGGCCCCGCTCGGGGTTGTGGGACGGCTGGCCGAAGTCGCTTTCCTACGCAGTTACATGAGGGTCTTGCTTCTCGAACGGAACGCGGTTCTTAAGCGAATCGCCGAATCATCGAAGTGGCGCAGGTATCTGAGATGAGAATTGTCATACCCGGCGGGAGCGGGCAAGTGGGTCAGATCCTGGCCCGCCATTTCCACGCACAAGGTCACGCCGTTACCGTGCTCAGCCGCGGCCCGCGGCTCGCTCCATGGCGCGTGGTTGCCTGGGACGGCGTCACGCGCGGCGACTGGATTGCCGAGCTTGAGGGCAGCGATCTGTGCATCAACCTCACCGGGAGAAATGTCAATTGCCGTTACACAGGGGCGAACCGGCGCGCCATCTATGAATCGCGCATTCGAAGTACGCTCTTGTTGGGTGAAGTCATTGCCTCTCTCAATCATGCTCCCCGGCTGTGGGTGAACGCGAGTACAGCAACTATCTATCGACATGCACTGGATCGTGCCATGGACGAGACTACTGGCGAATTGGGCGGCAACGAACCAGGCGCTCCGGACACCTGGAACTTCTCGATCGACGTTGCAAACGGCTGGGAGCAAGCTTTCTTTTCGACTGGCACATCTCTCACGCGTAAGGTCGCGATACGTAGCGCGATCACATTTAGTCCGGACAGAGGGGGAGCCTTCGATCTGCTCTCAGCCCTTGTCCGCCATGGTCTGGGCGGCAGGCAGGCGTCCGGCACTCAGTTTGTTTCCTGGATTCACGAAGCTGACTTCGTGCGGGCAATGGATTTTCTCATTGCTCGTGAGGAGTTTACCGGCGTAGTCAATCTCGCTTCTCCCTGCCCACTTCCTAATCGTGATTTCATGCAAGCGCTTCGTGACGCATGGGGCATCCGCATCGGCTTGGCCACTCCAGGATGGATGCTTGAGATTGGTACCTATCTAGTGCGGACCGAGTCGGAACTGGTCCTCAAGAGCCGCCGCGTTGTGCCGGGCCGCCTTCTGGCTGCCGGATTCAGTTTTCTGTTTCCCGAATGGCCTGCCGCTGCCCGCGACCTGGTTTTTCGCCGGGGAAAGCCCCGCCCGTAAGGGCGGGGTTCTGCTCTAGTACATCACCGACGGAATCCACACCCGCGACGGCGGGTCGTACGGACCCATGGTCATCAGATTCATTATTTTCACCGTGCGGGAACCCACGGCGAGGAACTTGCGGAACAACTCGGCTTCGTCGAGAGGCGCGAATACCAGGGTTTGCTCCGGTGCGCGACGGGCGCCCTCTTGCGCCATGGCTAGAATATCGTCCTCGGATTCGGCCACGCCATGGCCGAAGAACAAAGGAATGAGGTATCCACACATGCGTCCGTCGCGGGTCCGCACCAGCACCGGCAGCTTGGCTTGAATGGCGCCCGCTACTTCACCGCGGCGCGTGACCTTATAAATGCGTTTGCAGAGGCTCTCAATCTCATCCAGATCGCGCTCGGTGGCATCCCGCACGCTGGGATCGGCCGCACTCGCGGGCGTGGGCTTCACTAGCGCTACGGGGTGCCGCGTGTCGAACCCCAGCGAGGCGTAAAGCGAGATCGACTGCATGTTGAACGCGTCCTGCAGCAACCGCACGCTGGCGATGCCGCGCTCGCGCGCCTCGCGGATCACGTCGCGCATCAGCATGCGTCCGATGTCGCGCCCTTGAAATGCGCAATCGACGGTGATGGGCCCGACGCCCGCTACAGGATCCGAGAGCGTAAGGTAATTCGATCCGGCCACCTGGCCGTCAACCAAAGCGGCCACGCCGTAGACATCCTGCCGGGAAATCAGCATCCCGATCACCCCCTGGCCTGCCTGCACGCTGGGGACATCGGACGGGAAGGCGTGCGCGTCGGAGACGTCCTTGAAAGCTTCGTAACAGATCCGCCCCAGTTCATCCGCGTGCTCGGGCAGGGCGCGTGTCAGCGTGATAGCCGTGGCCATTGGGTCATTAGACCATTTTCGGAGCGTCTGTAGCCCGCTTCCTGGCGGTCGCGGTTCAGTAAGTGGCTGATGGATCGCAGTGCTGACGCTGAACCGCGCGCGTTAGCAAGCGGGCGGGCGTGTGGCCTATGTTAATCCTGAATACGCTATAGAACGGAACCGGGTAGCTAAGTCAACACCCTAAGTATGGTAAGATCCACGTTTTGCAAACTTCGTCAAGGAGTTGTCCCTAGTGAAAGTTTACGAAACGAGCGACATCCGGAACGTAGGCTTGGTGGGCCACGGACACTCCGGAAAAACCTCATTGGCCGCGGGGCTGCTGTTCACTTCCGGCGCCACGAACCGCCTGACTCGCGTGGACGAGGGCAACACGGTCACGGACTTCGACGATGAGGAGATCCAGCGCAAGATCACGATCTCCACGGCCGTGGCCGCGGCCGAATGGAACAAGAAGAAGATTAACCTGATCGACACGCCCGGATTCAACATCTTTATCAACGACACGAAAGCGTCGCTGGTGGCGGCCGATGCGGCCCTGGTTCTGGTGGACGGCGTGGCTGGCGTCGAGGTCCAGACCGAGAAAGTGTGGGCCTTCACTGAAGAGTTCAAGCTGCCGCGCGCCATCGTGATCAATCGGCTGGACCGCGAGCGATCCAGCTTCGAGCGGGCGCTCGAAAGCGTACAGCAGTTCTTCGGCCGCACTGCCATCCCCGTCCATTTGCCCATTGGTTCCGAGCGGGAATTCAAAGGCGTGGTCGATCTGGTCCGTATGAAATCGTACCTCTACGCGCAAGACGGCGACGGCAAGGGCAGGGAAGGCGACATCCCCGCCGAGCTCAGCGATGCCGCCCAAAAAGCGCACGAAGCCCTGATCGAGATGGTGGCCGAAGGGAATGACGCGCTGATGGAGGAGTATTTCGACAAGGGTACGCTGCCGACCGAGCACATCCTGGACGGACTGCGCGACGCGGTGCGGCAGATGCGCATTTTCCCGGTGATGTGCGCCTCGTCACTGCACAACGTGGCGAGCGACCTGCTGCTGAATTTCATCACCGACCACTTTCCGGGGCCGGCCGATCGCGGACCGTGGAAAGGATCGCTGAATGGCAACGAGGCCGAGCGCGCCGTGAAGGACGCGCAGCCGGTCTCGGCGTTCGTCTTCAAGACGGTGGCCGATCCGTTCGCCGGACGCGTATCGTACTTCAAGGTGATCTCGGGCGTGATCAAGAATGACGCCAACGTAGTGAACGCCCGGACCGGCGGCGGCGAACGTCTGGCCCACATCGGTGTGCTGTCCGGGAAGACCATGCCGCCCGTGACCGACCTGCACGCCGGCGACATCGGCGGCGTGGCGAAACTCAAAGAAACCCTGACCGGCGACACGCTCGACGACAAGGGGTCGCAGATCGCCTATCCGGCCGTGAGCCTGCCCGAGCCGTCCATCGCCTACGCCATCTCCGCCAAAACGCGGAACGATGAAGATCGCATGGGCAATGCGATCCAGAAGATTCTCGAAGAAGATAAGTCGCTGCGCTTCTATCGCGACCCTCAGACCAAGGAATTCCTTTTGGCGGGCAGCGGGCAGCAGCACGTAGAGATCATCGTCAGCCGCCTCAAGAAACGCTACGGCGTGGACGTCGAGTTGCACGCGCCGAAGATTCCCTATCGTGAGACCGTCCGCGGCCGGGCGGACGTGCAAGGCCGCCACAAAAAGCAAACCGGCGGCCATGGGCAGTTCGGCGACTGCTGGATTCGCATCGAACCGCTGCCTCGCGGTGAAAAATTCGCGTTCGAGAATGAAGTCTTCGGTGGCGCGATTCCGAGGAACTTCATTCCCGCGATTGAAAAGGGCATCATCGAAACCGCCGAAAAAGGATACCTGGCGGGATATCCCGTCGTGGATTTCAAGGTGACGGTCTACGACGGGTCTTACCACGATGTCGATTCGTCTGAAATGTCCTTCAAGCTGGCGGCGCGCAAAGCGTTCAAGGCCGGGATGGAAGCGGCCAAGCCGGCGTTGCTCGAGCCCATCATGAACGTCGAGGTGCAGGCTCCGGTCGAGTACGCCGGCGACCTGATGGGCGACATGAACGGCCGTCGCGGGCGCATCGCTGGCATGGATACCAAAGGCGGAACGCAAATCATCCGCGCGCAGGCGCCTATGGCCGAGATGCTCAATTACCAGAACGACCTGATCTCGATGACCCAGGGCCGGGCGTCTTTCTCCATGGAATTCGACCACTACGATTTCGTGCCTGCGTTGCAGGCCGACAAGATTGTCGCAGCCGCCAAGGCGGCGAAGACCGGAGAAGAGGAAGAGGAGGAGTAGCCGAAAAGCCCCGCCCGTGAGGGCGGGGTTCGCGGAAGTTTACTCCACACATTGGTACCAGAGTGCGCATCCTTCCACTGATCCTACTTCTCGCTCCGGCCTTCGCAGAGACGAGAGTCCTAAAGAACTTCACCCTCATCGATGGCACCGGCAAGCCCGCCGCGCCTGGAATGGCCATGGTCGTAGTCGACGGCCGTATTCAATCTGTGGGAGCCAAGGTCCAGCCTCCGCCAGGGAGCGAAGTCATCGACCTGACGGGCAAGTTCGTCATGCCGGGCATCATCAACCTGCACGGCCACGTCGGAACAACTGTCGACCTCACTCAAGACCCGAAGTTTTATACCCGCGAGACTGTCGAGCAGCAGCTCCAGATCTACGCCTCCTACGGCGTCACCACGCTGGTCAGCCTGGGGACCGACTCCGATCCGATTTACGCTGTCCGCGATGCGCAGCGAGCCTCGCGACGTCCGAACACCGCTCGCGTCTATACTGCGGGTCGGGGCATGGTCCTTAAGGGCGGTTACCCCGCGGCCGCCGGCATGCGCTACGAAGTGGGGACGCCAGCGGAATGCGCGGCGGATATCGCTGAACTGGCTGCGAAAAAGGCCGACCTGATCAAGATCTGGGTCGACGATCATTTCGGACAGGAGCACACGCTTCCGATCGATTTGTCACGCGCGATTATCGCCGATGCGCGCCAGCATGGCTTGAAAGTGGCGGCGCACATCGTAAATCTGAGTGACGCGAAGGAGTTGGTGGCAGCGGGCCTGTACTTATTGGCGCACAGTGTGAGGGATAAGCCGGTGGACCAGCAGCTCATCGATTCGATGAAGAAACACGGGACCTGGCAGACGGCGACGTTGACGCGCGAAATCTCGACGTTTATCTACGCGCAGGAACCGAAATTCCTGAGCGACCCGTTTTTTACACGCAGCGTGCCGGCGCGAGTGATCGACGCCCTCAAAGGTCCCGAGTACATCGCGGGAATCAGGAATGACCCGGACTTTCCCAGATTCCCCGGGTTACTGGACATGGCCAAGCGGAACCTCAAGCGACTGTCCGACGCCGGCGTCAAGATCGGCCTGGGCACCGACAGCGGCCCCCCGGCGCGTTTCCAGGGCTACTTCGAGCACTGGGAGATGGAGCTGATGGTGGAAGCAGGCCTGACCCCGATGCAAGTCATCGTGGCGTCGACCAGGAGCGGCGCCGAGTTCCTGGGCGCGCGCGAGCTGGGAACGCTGGAGAAAGGTAAGTGGGCCGACCTGATCGTGCTCGCGAAAAACCCGCTAGACGACATCCGGAACACTCGGACCATCGAAGCGGTCTACATCGCCGGGAACCGGCAAAAATCGGGGACATTGCGGGCAAGCGTTCGCTGACCCATCCGCGGTTAACTTCACCAGCAGTGTCCCCGATTTTTCTTGCTAAAAGTCACAAGGTTGCAAGCCACGACCGCCGGAACCGCCTAGGTACCAATCTCAAAGCGAGATATTGCGGGATGGCCTCCGGCTTCTCAAGGAGCGCGATCCTTACCCCGCGTGCCAGGCAGGACGTCAACGACATTTGGGACTACATCGCCAACGACAACATCGAAGCCGCCGGCCGCGTTCTCGGGAGGAGCTAACGGATGAGAGACATCGGTTCTTTCTGGCCTATTCGTATCTGGTCGTCTATCGGCACGAAACCAGGCCCTTGCAGATCGTACGTGTTCTCCACGCTTCGCGTGAAGTGCAGGGTATCTTGGGGCTTTCACCGGATGAACCTAAAGGTACTCGACGGAGTTCCCTCGCGTCCCCTGTAGTTGCCTCCTCAGCCGGTTGCGCGGATACTCTTTCCCCGAGATGCCCTCCAGTTCCCAAAACACCGTTGCAAGACCGTTAGCACTGCGCCCCAACAAACGCCCCCTTTTCCCTCGCTGACCAGCTTGCGCAGTCGTCCTCATATGAGTGAAAGGGGGCGAACGCAAAAGCTGCTCACAAAACAGGCTCGCGATTGCCCAGCAACGGGCTATGGCCGGGCGCCCCAAGGTTGGCGGCTTCCCGTATCTCGCCGAAACGCTGAAGCGCGCTGGCGTGACGCGCAATCTCTGGTTTCTACCCGCCTGCCAAAGTCTGTATCTGACCGAGGATGGGCCGGTCATGACCCAGGGAACACCGCTCTTATCCGGCACCGCGGATGTGCCGGGGTTCCACCGGGAAGCGCTCATCACGGCGCTGCGAACCGATCAAGCAGGGGAAAGCACGTTTCCCGAGTTCCTGCTGGCTTACTGGCGCGCCGGGGTCGTCCGCTACGATGTTGATTTCACGGCGCGCACCGTTGCCTACTACGGCTGTTGCGGCGAGGAGTATGTCGAAGACAATCCGGCTGTCGATGTGAAGTAGGTTCCGTCACTTCGTGGCAGACGTTAAGCCGCCAGGAGTGTGGCTGGGCGTAAGCGCGCATCCTTCGGCACGCTTCTGCGCGCGCCGTCCTTGCGCGCGCGAAATCCTAAGCAAACGCTTAGTGGATGCTGTCTCTCTCTCTAAATCAACGAAGCTCGATAACGCGTTCGCCCGCCCTTAGTCCGGCTTCGATCTTGGGCCACAAGCGTTCCACTGCTGCAAGAAGCGCCTTGGTGCGGCAGTTCCCGATCCGAACCCAAATCAGTCGCGCTCTTGCCGACGGAACATTTGCCATGTACAGAAAATCCTCGTCCTTGCTGATCACAACGCAATCGTTCCGGCTGGCGTACTCCCAGATTGCGGCATCGGGGGCGCCGCCCAGGTCGAGGTCGAGAACGTGCTGACATTCGACGCCGCGAGATGCCAGAAGCGGGCAAGGGCTAAAGGCAGCTGGTTATCGACCAGAAACATCACAACGCTTGCAGGACGGTGTGATCGGCTTGGTGTGCCGCGTATTCAATGGCGGCATAGATGTCCTCCCGTTCGAGGAAGGAATAATCAGCTAGAATCTCGTCAAAGGTTGCGCCGTTGGCCAGAAGCTCAAGTACGTCGGTCACGCGAATGCGTTGACCACGAATGCAGGGGCGGCCTCCGCACTTGCCTTCTTCGACAGTGATTCGCTTGAGTCGATTGATGCTCATATAAGACACTGACTCCTCTAAAGATACGCTCTAAATGCCACTCTGACAAGTCTTGCGTGGCTGCGGCACTGGGCTGGGGGATTATCAATCAATCGCAACAGATCAGCGATAAGGCTGCATCGGCAGCGCGGGCGGAAGGCGCCGAGAAAGCTCAAGCGAAGACACGAAACACTTCGGGACGGTGGGCAAGCTCTCCGACAAAATAGACATCCTGCAAACGAAGGTCGCCACGGAAGCGCTTCAGAAGGAATTGGCCAACGTGAAGGACGAACTGAAGCAGACGCGGGTCAACGCCACCGAGACCGACGCGCTCCAAGGGCATGCCAATATCTTCATTTGCCAGTCCTGCAAATTTGCGAAGGAGCCTACTGGGATGCAGCGTAATCCCGGCATGGTCGAGCAAGCGCGCGACCTGGCTTTCAATTAAATCCTCGCTTCCGATGCCGCGACAGACATCAATCTCGAAGTCACGGTGCCGCGTGGTGCGAATACGTTCAACATCGCGGTCCAACACCGGTGTCGTACCTGCGTGTTGGAAAAGGAAGCGGTCAACGGCACGGTCAAAGTGATCTGGCCATAGGGATTGTAGTGGTTGAGCGGATTCTGTTCACAGAGTTTGGTGGCCTCGGTCGGGGTCGAACCGACACACCCTTGCGAGTATAGGAACCTAAATCCTACGCGTCTGCCAATTCCGCCACGAGGCCAATCCGTTAACACTTCCGTTCTAGGAGGCTCTGTAAGCTCCTGATTCCACTCCCCGCATGGACTGGACCTAAAATCCAGTGCGTCTGCCAATTTCGCCACGCTCGCACTTGCGTAACTTCTTGCATTATAGCCGACCCGGGAAACGATACCATTTGAGATCATGGATACTCTTCCCGAACCTTGGATGCGAGGCCCGGTCTCCGGCGTCGATCCACTCACCGCGCCAATTCTATATTCGTTTCAACACGCGCGCGAAGATCTCGGGAAGTACACCGAAGGACTCACCACCGAACAGATCTGGAGCACGCCGCACGGCTTCGGCTCGGTGGGTTTCCACATCCGCCATGTCGCCGGCAGCACGGACCGCCTCATGACGTACCTGGAAGGGAAGCAACTTTCGCCCGCTCAGATGAAGGACCTGCGCGCCGAGCACGACGCGGGAGCCTCGCGTGAGGAACTCCTGGCACAGATGGATGCCGCCTTTCAGCGCGCCGAAGCCGTGGTGCGAACGCTCGACCCCGAGACGCTCGCCGAGCCGCGTGAAGTCGGCAGGAAGCGGATGCCCACCACCGTGATCGGCCTGCTGACCCACATCGCCGAGCATACGCAGCGGCACGTGGGTCAAGCCATCAGCGCCGCGAAGCTGGCGCGGGTCGCAATTCCAGGAGTTCGCACATGACGTGTTCTCATTCGCGTGCATTCGTGGCGACTCTGCTTAGTGGGTCATAGCGTACATCACGTAATTCACCCCCACCCGAATCGCCAGACCGGAGAACTTTTCGGGATAGTAAGGATCGTCCGCGTATTCCCACGCGTCCCCCAAGTCGGAATTCAATGCGATGGCCACCATGATCCGCCCCTTGTCGTCGTAAATCCCCCGCCAATGGGCGCCGATGCCGTCGTTCTTATAGCCCAGTCTAAGGTGCGCCTGGCCTGGAACCTGGTATCGGTCGTTCAGGTCATATACAGTGTGGAAGATGGCATCACCATCTTCAATT
>JBGPHB010000005.1:0-17942 GCA_041484155.1 Bryobacteraceae bacterium | reverse complement strand
GATCGATAACGGAGAGGCGGAGCACGTGAATGAGATTCTCCAAGGCGCTGCGCATCGGCCGACGGTGGAGATCAAGGGTTCGTGGTATTACTGAAAGGCACGCGATGATCGAGCTGATGAAGGGAAACATCTTGGACGCGGACGTCAATGCCCTGGTCAACACCGTCAATACCGTCGGTGTGATGGGCAAGGGCATCGCGCTCCAGTTCAAGCAAGCGTTCCCACGGAACTACGAGCTGTATCAGCGCGCCTGTGAGCGGGGAGAGGTGGTTCCTGGCAAGATGTTCGTGGTCCCCACGAACCGGCTTAGTAATCCAAAGTTCATCATCAACTTCCCGACCAAGCGCCACTGGAAAGGCAAGTCCAGAATGGACGACATCACGGCCGGACTCGTCGATCTCGTCGATGTCATACGCCGCGAGAACATCCAGTCGGTAGCGATCCCCCTCCGCGGATGAATCAGAACCGAGCTGCTCTGATCAAGATGATGTTGGATTACGGCATTCCCGGGTATCGCTTAACACTTCTTGAAATCCAGAAGCTAGCATACTTGCTTCAAATCGCGGGTCAACCGCTAAAGCTCAAGTTTATTAAACAGAAGTACGGCCCATACGCGGAGGAGCTGAATTACGTGCTTCAGCGTATGGAGGGTCACTTCATCCGCGGCTACGGTGATAGAAGCCGGGAAGCCTCCGTTCGCATTCTCCCGGACGGGATGACCGAAGCCTCTAACTTCCTCGCAGACGACAATGCCACCGTGGACCGAATCAACCGCGTGAGCGAACTAATCGAAGGATTCGAGAATCCCCACGGCATGGAACTGCTGACTACTGTTCATTGGATTCTGCGAGAGGATTCCAGCGCCACGACCGATCCAGAACTCGCCGTGAAGCTTGTGCACACCTGGAATGCTCGCAAGCAAAAGATCTTCCCGCGATCGCACATCCTCACGGCTCATGGGCAACTGGTCGAAAAGGGATGGGCTTGATGGCCAAGGCTTGATGACCTATTTCGGACCTCTCTTCGCGGCTTCTTCGGCAGCTCGCTTTTCCGCCATACGCGCTCCGGCAAGGATGTTGGCCAGGCCGTAATTCCCTTCGTGACACGCGTACTCGTAGATCGGACCCTCCATCCTCCTCAAGAGAAGCTCTCCCGACCAGGGTTTGGTCCAGGTCGACGGGTCCTCGACGGTGAATCGGTAGACAATCGTTTCGGCGTCGGTTCGCGTGAAGCGTTCGACGACGTGCAAATCCTGGCTGGAGAAGATGTCCTGCCGGGTGGTCGAGGGCGGTCCCCTGAAGTTCGTCTCGTTGTTGAAGTTGGTGGTGTCGACCACCAGGGTGTCGCCTTCCCAACGGCCGCGCGAGTCGCCGCCCAACTGCCGGATCGCGGGCGGGAGATGGGGACGCCCGTCCAGCGGCACGATGCGGGCAGAGTGGCCGATCTCGTGGTGAATCACCACGGACGCGCCGGTCTGCAGAATCTCGAGATTGGCGTTGTAGGTCGAGCCAACCATCGGTGGACCTTCGTTACCCCAGGCGATGCAGCGTTCGGCCAAAGTGCGATCCTGCGCACTGGCGGCGGCCTCCCTGCGGCGCGCCGCCGCTGCCACCGCAACCGCGCGCTTTTTGCCTTGCTCGGACAGCGGAGGAACTCTCCCATCGGGCGGATCAAAAATCAACGACGTTCGGCGGTTCGACACGACCTTGGCGTAGTTCTCGCTTTGCCACAGCACGTTGTCGTAGTGGATGTCGGTTTTCGCCTGGTTGTTTTCCCGTTCAAGCCTCTGCTTCTCGTAGGCCGCCGATTCGGCTTCCGTAAAGAACTCCTTCTCTCCCAGCTCCTTGGGACGTTCCAGCGGCGTGAGCGTAGAGTTCGTCCAATAGCCTCGCAGGTCTGGCTGGCCATCCGGCGTTCGCGGCAGCGTCCAGCTCTTGGCCGTTTTTGCGGCCTTCGCGGTCTGACCGGGCGCCGGCGCCACCGCCAGGAGCGACATCGCTGCTACCGACGCGTTGAGTCGAAGTCTCATTCGAATTCTCCTATTGGAATCATCTCACATACCGTTACAATGGGGCATAAATGGCGCGTTTCCCAGAACCAGCCTGGCTCGATACGTTCCAGAAGCGCGTCAATGCCGATCCCGAAATGGAGATCATCGGCGGCTGGTTTACCACCGCCCTGTCGCTTACCTTCGGTCAGGCGCGGTACGTGTTGCGCCTTGAGAAGGGTAAGATCGTCCGGATCGCTACCGCGCCGCGGCTCGACGAGCCGTGCGCCTTCGGCTTCCGCGCGCCGCTCAGCGCCTGGCGGCGCTTTCTGAGCCCGAAGCCGCCGCCTTTGTATCATGATTTCTTCGCCATGATGATGCGGGCCCCTGAGTTCGTCCTGGAAGGCGACAGTCTGGTGGCCATGCAGAACGCCCGCGCGCTGCACCGGATGATGAACCTCATGCGCGGCACCGGGACGGCGCGTGGCTGAGTACGAAGCGATCCTCGGACGGTACCTGCCCGTGCAATACGGCGGCGCCGAGTACCGGATCTTCGTCGAAGAGTCCGGCGCCGGAATCCCGCTTCTCTGCCTGCACACCGCGGGCGCGGACAGCCGGCAGTTCCGTCACCTGCTCAATGATGCCGGCGTGACGGACCGCTTTCAGGTGATCGCCTTCGATATGCCCTATCACGGCCGTTCCGACCCGCCCGCGGATTGGTGGCTGAAAAAGTACCGGCTGACCACCAGGGACTACCTCGGACTCATCCGCGCGGTGTGGAAGGCGCTCGGACTCAAGCGGCCGGTGGTCATGGGCTGCTCGATGGGCGGCGCCATCGTGCTCGCGCTGGCGGCGCGGCGTCAACGCGAATTGCGCGGCGTCATCGGTCTCGAAAGCGCCGCCTACGCGCCGGGCCGGTACAACGAGTTTCTGCACCATCCCGCGATCCATGGCGGCGAGCTGTGTGCCAGCTATACGTTCGGCCTGTGCGGGCCGTCGAGCCCCGAGGCGAACCGGCGAGATAACTGGTGGTATTACAGCCAGTCGGGACCCGGAGTGTATCAAGGCGACGTCTATTTCTATAGCCGCGACTGGGACGCCCGCGAGGAGCTTCGGCGGATCGACACGAAGACCTGCAAGGTGTCGCTGCTGACGGGCGAGTACGACTACTCTTGCACGCCTGCGATGAGCCGTGCCGTCGCCGCCGCCATCCCCGGGTGTCGTTTCAAGGTGATGAAGGGCATGGGGCACTTCCCCATGATCGAGGACTATGCCAGGTTCCGCCCGTTCCTGTTGCGTGAGCTCGAGCACATGGTAACCCCGCCCTGACGGGTGGGGCTTTTCGGCGTTGATTGGTATTGATCGCGAGTTGATTGCGCATTGCTTGCGCGTTTAAAGCCCCGCCCGTCAGGGCGGGGTTCTGTGACCCAACAATCGCTCGGTCAGCGACCGGTGCGACGCCGAGAATTGCTGCGCTGCCCCGAGCAAATACGGACGGAACTCGCGCGTCCAGTATGCCAGATATCCAGTCTCACGAATCTCGCTCAGGATGCTCCGGTAATGGTCCAGCAGCCCTTCCGCGAAGAACTGCCCGGCACGGAGGGTTGCCGTTCGCGCGCAGCTCGAAAGCCACATCAGGTTCTCAGGCACGGCTCGTACGGTGGATAGCGCCATCAGCGACGAAAGCTGGAACACGGTGCGGTGCTGCCCGGCGGCCCCTGCCTTCAGCTCCTCCCATTGTCCGCGCACCAGATTGGGTGAAGGCAGGCTACGGGGTGGAATCGTGCTGACCGCTTCTTTCAAGGCTCTCCACTCCTTGCGCAGTCCCGGAATGTCTAAAGGTGGATATCGAATGGAGGACGCAAGTTGCCCGGCAGTCAGTTCCAGACCGTCGAGGATCTGATCGATGCTTGCGAAGCTCCGGTTCCGGTCGAGCAGGCCTTCCTCCTTGAGGCTCGCCGTAATTTCGTCCATGAGTTGCCGGCCGGCGCCCGAGATGTCCGCCAGCGCGGCCAGCACCCACACTGGTGACGCGTGGAACGCCACGATGCCGGCAAGATCGATTCCGTCGCCCAGCGTGCGCTTGAGCAGAAAGTTTTCAGCCAGTTTGCCCTCGGCCGGATAGACGCCTTCAACCTGCCCGACCTGCTCGATCAAGAAGCGCAACGTGGTTTCAACCATGGTCCGGTAGATCCTGGTCCGGCGAATCCCTTTCGGCAATGTGACCTCGCCGATCTCACGAACCAGCCCGGCGGAGAGCGCGGACACGGACCGCAATACGCGCTCAGGCAAGGAGAGAAGATACTGGCTCAGAGGTCGCATAAGCGGGCGTGGGGCAGCCAGTCATGGCGGCGAGCCGGCCTCCAGGCCGGCTTTCCAAGAAAGCCGGCACGAATGCCGGCTCGCCGGCTAAAAGCCTGCCCCACTTTCGAGAAGCGCCAGCGTGGCGAACGCGGTGGCTGCATCCTGCATGAACCGGCGTTCCATGGAATCGGCGGGAAACTGCTTATTCATCGAGTCCGCCGCCCAATAGCCGGAATTGCGATCCTGCTTGGATTTGAGCCAATCGAGGGCCCGGATCAGCCGTGGATGGGACCGCGCAACCCCCGCCTCTTGCACTATGAACGCGACAAACCCGGTCGCGTAGCTGTTGCTTCCCGCCGAAGATGGCGCCCCTGGGTGCGGTCTCCACGGTCCGAGAGATTCGATGGTCCATCCTCCATCGGCTTGCTGCGCTCGCAGAACCTCGTCGATGATGGGCTGCCGCATCGGCTCGGGCAGGGCCGCCGGCAACTTGGATGACGCCCACAAGAGTGCCAGCCGACTATGCAGCGGCTGAGCCGGTTGCTCGCGCTGGAGGTATCCGGTCAATGCATTCACGCGTTCCCGGATCTCCGGGCGGTCCCGGTATTCCGCCGGAGCGGACCCTACCGCCAGGGCTGCCAGCGCCGCCCCATAAAATGTCGAATCCGGAGTTTCCCACGGGTCCAGATTGGCGCTGTACCAACGCGGGGCTCCCTTTGCTTTTCCTTCCCGGACTTGAAAAGACCACAACCGCTCAAACGCCTGCGTCGGATCCGCCTGCTTAACAAACAGGGCAGAGGAAATCGCGTTGACTCCCTGTATGACCGACTCATCCTTCACGCCAAGCCTCGCGCGCAGTCCCTCCACCAGCCCGATCTCATAGGGAGTAGGTTGGCTCTCACCAAGCGCCCGGCGAAGCGCTGGACGCGCCAGGAGGTATGTGATCCCTGTATGACAGGAGACGCATGGACCACCTTCAGCCTTTGCCCGCGGCCACGCGAACCATTCCTTCTGTCTCGAATCGAGATACTCCGCCGCGAGCCGCGGGCTCCAATCCTGACAGAGGCCCGGGAGCGCCGCTAATACGGTGATGACGGCCAGACGGCTGAACATATCACTTCTTGTCCGGTGCCGCAGGTAGTGGCGCAGTGCCATCGATCACGAAAGTCAGCAACTTTGGTAAAACCGGAGGCGGCGGGGGCGGACCCGGAGGAGCGTTTCCGCCCGGGGCATTTGGAACAGGGACTCCGTTCACCACTGTCGTGCCCGCGGCGGGAGCGTTCGCACCACCGGCTCCCCCGCCAAATGGAAAGCTGAAGGGACCCGTACCGCCCATGACCGAGACGTACTGCTTTGCGTCCATCTGGTAAGTGATGGGCGGCCCCATGCCGCCGCGCAGGCCGGTTTGGATTTCAAGAAGTTTGTCTCCCTTGTCGGCGCTATACGCCATCAGCCGCCCATCGGGAAGCACCTGGAAAACCAGGTTTCCCGCGGTTGTGACAGTACCGCCGCCAATACTCCCGCCTCCGGATGCCCGCCAGCGCTCCTTCTGCGTCGCCGGGTCCCAGGCAATCAGGGCTCCTCGCTGCCCCTCCACGGGAACGGGGCCGATCGCCGGTGGCGACGGCGGTGTGGGCGCGGGAGGCTGGGCAGGAGGGCCGCCGAACCCGCCCCGGAAGGTCACACCCAGGTTCGATTTTCCCTCTACGTACTTGAATTCCGGGTCCACCGAGAAGTTGAAGCCACCCGTGGTCGCAGCGGGGATGTAGACCAAACCAGTGACCGGATTGTAAGACATCGGAGACCAGTTATGCGCGCCCCCAGGTCCGGGCGACAGGTTGACGGCCTCCGCGCCGTAGCGGGCTTCGGGATTCACGATCGGACGCCCGGTTGCCTCATCCAGGCCCTTGGCCCAGGTCACCTTGGAAAAAGGCTGGCCCGAGATGAACGCTCCCGTGACCCGGTCGAGCACGTAGTAGAAGCCGTCCTTGTTCGCCTGCATCAGCACCTTGCGCTGGCGTCCCTTGATGGTGACGTCGGCCAGAATCATCTGCTGCACGCTGTCAAAGTCCCAGGAATCTCCGGGCACCATTTGGAAATACCACTTCAGCACGCCCGTGTCGGGGTTCACCGCAAGGATGGAACATACATACAGGTTTTCCTTGCCTTTCGATTTGCGAAGCTCCTCGGGCCAAGGTCCGCCATTGCCGGTTCCGATGTAAATCAGGTTAGCGTCCGGGTCATAGGACATGCCGTCCCAGACCGTGCCGCCGCCGCCCAACTTCCACCAGTCACCCGACCAGGTTTCGGCCGCCTTCTTCATGGCCTCACTCTCGAAGGGTTTGGACGGATCGCCGGGGATGGTATAAAACTTCCATGCAAACTGGCCGGTATTCGCATCGAACGCCGAGAAGAATCCTCGAACGGGGTACTCCCCGCCGGCCACGCCGATAATCACCTTGCCCTTGGCGATGCGCGGCGCCATGGTGATCGTGTAATTCTCTTGGGGATAAGCGACCCGCGCTTCCCATACGACCTTGCCGGTTTCCGCATCCAGCGCTTGAAGCCGTCCATCGATCACGGGGGCGATGATCTTGCCTTGGTACAGAGCGAGGCCGCGGTTCACGATGCCGCAGCAGATTCTCGGCCGCACGGCCGTCTGGTTCACCTCCGGATCCCAGCGCCAGCGCTCCTTTCCGGTGCGCGCATCAAGGGCGAAGACCACGCTCCAATTGGTGATGCCAAAAAGCGTGCCATTCCATACCAGCGGAGTCGCCTCCTGAGAACCGCCTCCCGGCCCTAAATCGTAGGACCAATCCAGCCCCAGCCGGCTTACATTGCTCGCGTTGATCTGATTGAGCGGGCTGTAACGCGATTCTCCGGGATTGAGGCCGTAGGTCAGCCAATCGCCGCCGGTCTTGCCGGCGTTCCTCAAGGCTGCGTCGTCCACGGGCCGGGCCTGCTGACCCACCGCGATGCATCCCGTCAGAATCAGAACCGGCACTACTGTCTTTCGCGCGTGCACGTCTCGGTTACCTCCCCATCGTCACCAAGTTATCCTATCGTGGACGTGGCCCGCAAAGTGAGGTTGGGCGCACTCAGTAACCTCTCAAGCTGCCGCTACGCCGTCTCGCAATCGCAACGAGCCTTGTGCCAATGCACTGGTCCGCGGGCCGGGAAGAACGATTCCAGTGAGGTTTAGCGGGTCGGCGAGCTCGATGTCGATCTCTTCACCCGCGGGCGCGCTGCGGCGGATGTGACGCAGCAGGTCGACCGCTTCGGGCCGCGCGAATTGCTCGCCCACGAACCCGGAGACGAAACGGCCGCCACGAATCTCTCCGCGCGCCTCCATTCTTCGAAACACGACGAGCAGATCGCGCCACGCCGGAGCCAGCGTTTCGCGGGCCAGCATGTCGCGGAAGACCACTCCCCAACGGTCCAGGAGTTGTCCGGCGAAGAATTCATGATCGGGGTCGCCGCTTCGCTCTAGTAATGCCCAGCGTCCGGTGGCGTGCCTGGGGCGGGAAAGACGGCCCCGGCCCTCGCCACGGCGGCGCTTGGGATCGACCAGGGCGCGCAAGTTCTCAAACCCGTCGGCGGTCACGACGCCGGCAGCGACCAATTCCCAAAGCCCGTCTTCGACCTCACTCGCCAGACGCCCGGTGGCCCGGACCAAATCGGTGAAGAAGCATGCCCCCCGCTTTTCAAGAGCTTCCAATACATCGCGCGCTGGGTGGGAGAGTGGCGCAGGGCCATGCCCTGCCATCAAGAGCCGAGGCGCATCCGCCCGCAAAAAAATGGCGAGCGGCGCCACTCGCGTCGGCCGTACGCGTCTCGCACCATCGCTCTCCAACGCCGGATGCGGTGACAACCGCCCCCACGTCACTTCGCCAGCCAGACAAAGCCGGTCGAGCCACTCGGGATCATACCCGGCAACGCGCCGCGGCAACACCACGGATTCCCAGGCCGCCGCCGAAATCTCGTAGCCCTGAAGCTGTCTCAGGATTTGGAACAAGCCGTCGATGCCATGCAACTGCGTCCCCGGCGCGACATGGTGCCAGCGGCACAGGAATCGCATGAAGCCGGCCGCCGTCACCGGCTCGACTTCGCGTCGCAACCGGCCCAGCGTCAGCCGATGGATGCGCGCCAGGATGCGCCGGTGGCAAAACTCGGTTTCATTTGAGGAGAACTGCCCGCGCAGCACCTGTCCCTCGGATTCGAGCTGCCCGAGCGCCATCTCGACAGAAGGCAAGGGCAGCGACAACCGTTCCGCCAGCGCCTGTGGCGTCACGGGACCAATCGAATCCATCCAGCCACGCAGCACCGCGACCACATCCGGGACGCGTTCGATTCTTTCCGTGGCGACCCACTGCGTATCGATCGTCCGGGCGCGGCCGGCGCGCACCAGTTCCTGGTACCACGGCCGCCATTCCTCCACCGGAGGCAGCAGGATCAGCGTGAGCAACGCATCATGCAACTCATCGGCGTCGCGCACCACGGGCCAGGATTCTTCGGCCACCTGCGCGATCGCCGCCGGATCCAGCGCTCCAATGCCGCCGGCGTCCTCGATGGACAGAGTGCGTCGAAGCTGTACCGCGCGCGTCCGCCGTTCTTCGAGCGGCGCATCATCGAGGTAGGCGTACGGATTGGCGTTGAGGATTTCGTGGCAGAAGGGCGACGGCTCAGGAGTGTCGATCGCCACAGTGCGCAGCGAACCATCGTCCATGCGCTCCAGAATGCCGATCAGGCCGCCGAGATCCATCGCCTCATGCAGGCAGTTGTCGATGGTCTCATTGACCAGCGGGTGGTCCGGAATCCGAATCTCACCAGTGAGATTCTCGGCGCACGCGGCTTGATCGGGGAAAACGGAGGCAAGCAAATCATCCGAGCGCATGCGCTGAATCGGCGGAGGAACTTTGCGGCCACCCGCGAATCGGGGCACAGCCAGGGCGCGCGAAGCGTTCCACTTCCAGCGCGCGCCAAACATCGGAGCATCGAGCAGCGCCTGCGTCAGCACATGTTCCACCGTCGGCGATCTCAGGAAACTGAAGACCGTCTCCAGCGGAAAGGAGTGCTGGTCGCTGAGCGAAAGTACTAAGCCGTTGTCAGTAGCGGCTGCCTGCAATTCGAAATTGAAGGTCCGGCAGAAGCGTTTTCGCAGAGCGAGCCCCCAGGCGCGGTTGATGCGCGATCCGAACGGCGCGTGGATGATGAGCTGCATCCCGCCGCCTTCGTCGAAGAATCGCTCCGCAACCACGGCGTCCTGGCTCGGCACCACGCCCAGGGCCCGCGCGCCCGCTCGAACATATTCGACGGCCTGCTCGGCGCCGCGGCGGTCCAGCGTGCATTCCCGCTGCAAAAGCTCCAGCGGATCCGTCGCAGCGTGAATCGCCTCGCGAATACGCGAAACTTCGTGCGAAAGTTCCCGCGTCCGTCCCGGCGCCTCGCCACGCCAGAATGGAATGGACGGCGCCGCTCCGTGGGCGTCCTCCACTCGAACGCGGCCCGGCTCCACCCTCCGGATGCGCCACGAAGTGGTCCCGAGCAGGAAAATATCGCCGACCAGGCTCTCGACCGCGAAGTCTTCATCCAATGACCCGATCACCGTACCTTCCGGCTCGGCAATCACCTGGTACTGGGCGGTATCGGGGATCGCTCCGCCGCCGGTGATGGCCGCGAGTCGTGCGCCCCTGCGCCCGCGTACGAGGCCGTTCACCTGGTCGCGATGCAGGAACGCTCCGCGGCGGCCACGCGAAGTTGTGATGCCCTCCGAGAGCATCTCGATCACGGCATTGAACTGGCGGCGCTCCAGGTCGCGATACGGGTACGCGCGCCGCACCAGAGCAAACAGATCATCCTCGCTCCATCCGTCTTCGGCGCACGCGACGGCGGCCACGATTTGCTGCGCCAAAATATCCAGTGGCGCGCGCGGAATCTCCAGCCGATCCAGCTCGCCCGCGCGGATCGCGCTCACCACCGCCGCGCACTCGATCAACTCGTCCCGAGTGGTGGCGAACAGGCGACCCTTGGGAAGAGCGCCGACCCAATGTCCGGATCGTCCGACTCTCTGTAACGCGACTGCGATCGACCGCGGCGATCCAATCTGGCAGACCAGGTCCACGGTGCCGATATCGATCCCCAGCTCAAGCGAAGCCGTGGCAACCACCGCGCGCAGCTCGCCCGATTTCAACCGTTGTTCAGCTTCCAGCCGCAACTGGCGCGAAAGGCTGCCGTGATGCGGAAGCACGGCGTTCTCCCCTAGTCTTTCCCCCAGGTGATGCGCCACGCGCTCGGCGAGCCTGCGGGTGTTGACGAACACCAGCGTGGTGCGATTCTCCTGGGCCAGCATGGCGATCCGGTCGTAGATCTCGCCCCACATTTCCGTAGTGGCGACGGCACCCAGCTCGTCGCGCGGAACCTCCACCCCGAGATCCATGGCCCGGCGATGACCAACCTGGACGATGTGCGCCTTGGGGCTCAGGAACCGGGCCACTTCCTCGATTGGACTCACCGTTGCCGACAGCCCTACCTTCTGTAGAGGTCCGTCTACCAGGGCTTCGAGCCGGGCGATGGACAGCGCCAGATGGGAGCCGCGCTTGTCGTCCGCCACCGCGTGGATCTCGTCCACGATCAAGGTTCGCACCGACCGCAGCATCTGCCGCGACTTTTCCGCCGTCAGCAAGATGTGCAGCGACTCCGGCGTAGTGACCAAAATATGCGGAGCTTCCTTCCCCATCCGCTGGCGCTCCCACGCGGGAGTGTCGCCCGTGCGAACAGCGGTGCGGATCGTGGCCAGCGGAGCGCCTTCGGCGCGGGCCAGTTCGGCGATTCCCGCCAGCGGCACTTCCAGATTCTTGTGGATGTCGTTACTCAGCGCCTTGAGTGGCGAAACGTACAGGACCACGGTGCTGTTCGGAAGCTCGTCCCGCCGCGCGCGAAGCACCAGGTCGTCCAGCGCGATCAGAAAAGCCGCGAGCGTTTTACCTGAACCGGTGGGCGCCGAGACCAGGACGTCGTGCCCGGAGCGGATTTCCGGCCATCCCAGAAGCTGTGGTTCGGTCGCGCTTGGAAAACGCGCCGTGAACCAGCCCCGGACCAGCGGATCGAATAGGGCGACAGGCATCTCTCTAGGCCATGATAGCCGAAGCTGACGCTCACGCTTCATCGTCCGTAAACAGGTTCACCGCTTCGCAGTTCGAGCACGAATACCGGCGAAAGCCAAACCTCCCCTTTCGCACCCGGCCGGCCGCAAGCAGCCAGGCCGACGACTGCCCCGATCCGCAGCGCACGCACACATTGCTCCAGCATTCCTCGTGATCCGGCGACGCACCAAAGTAGAACGCCCAACCGTAGATGCGGGCGCGCGTGCCAAACCACCGATCCAGCAACCGGAAGCTGTAGGTCAAAACGCGGAGCGAGGACTCGTACCCACCGCCGACCAAGTACACCCGCCGCGGCCACGGCCCCTTCCTACGGTTTAGAAAAGACAGCGACGTACATAACGTGCGGGTCGCGACGTGCGCGATTCCAGTGGTGCTCTCCACCAGCTGAATGACTTCGCGCGGAGACCGGAACGGGTTAATGTGCCCTCCACCCCGGCTCAACCATCGGTACAAACGGTCCGTAACCGTGGAGGCATCCGGGACGGCGATGAAGAGAAAGCCTCCGGGCTTCAGCACGCGACCCATTTCCCGGAGACAGCTTTCAACGCCGGCAAAGTGTTCCAGGCTGTGGTTGGAAACCAATCCGTCGAAACAGCCGGTCCGAAACGGCAGCTTCGCCGCGTCCGCTCTGACAAAGTTGGCTGGGGGAGAAGGCGGAGCGCCAAGATCCACACGGACCACGTGCAAGGGGAGCAGCGTCTCGTCAAAACTGCCCCCCGCGCTGCCGATGTCCAGCACTCGGGATCCCTCAGGAAGGCGCCGGAGCAGGTCGTACACAATTCTTCAGTTGAATGTGATGCGGTCTTTCTTGGCTTCGAGCTTCTTCGCGTTGACCTCGGTCACCTTGCTCAAGTCGTCCCAGTTCTTGAAGTCCCCGTGATCCTGGCGGTACTTGACGATGGCGTCGGCCTCTTTCGCGGTGAGTTCGAGCGCGGTCTCGATCTCTTTGGAGGCAGCCTTGTTCACGTTGACCTTGGCCGGTCCCGTGCCGAAGTTGGTGGCCAGATAGTCGATGATCGTTTTGAAGTCGGCCTCCGAGCCGGATGCGCCGCGCGAGACCATGTCCCCGACGATGGATTCCCATCCTTCTCGAGTGGCTTTCTGGGCCATGACGGCATCCACTCCATGGCAGCTTCCGCAAGTGTCCTCGACGAGCTGCTTCCCCTTGCCCGCCGGAAGGTCCTGGGCCTGGAGCAAGGAAAACGCGAGAAATGGAATGATGAGAGCGGCTGATTTCATATCTTCCATCATAGCGTGGACTGTGGGGCAGCATAGCCGCAACCAAAGGCGGAACCCCGCCCTGACGGGCGGGGCTTTTTCGCACGTTTTACAACACCCCGCAAGCCCCGCCCGTCAGGGCGGGGTTCCGTTCGGAAGCCTGCGAAGATTTCGGGCTTTAGTAGTACATCAGGTTCCGGTATACTGTTTCCTACCCTGGAGGCGAATATGATCAAGACGTGTTTAGCTGCCCTCGTGCTTGTGACGGCAGCAATTGCCCAAGATGCCAAGACTGTGATTGCCAACGCGTCGAAGGCGCTGGGCGCCGACAATCTGAAGACGATCCAGTATTCCGGGTCGGGCGCCGACTTTTCTTTGGGCCAGGCTCAGAATCCGAGCTCTGCATGGCCCAGATTTACCAACAAGACCTACACCCGAACGATCGACTTCGACGCGCCGGCTTCGAGCTTGCAAAGAGTCCGCGTACAGGGCGAAAACCCTCCGCGTGGAGGCGGAGGCCAGCCGCTGATCGGTGAACAGAATCAGAACCAAGTGGTCACTCCCGCTTCGCCTCCTGCCCAAGTCCAGCAATTGCAGAGCGAGCTCATGATGATGCTGCCCTACGGATTCCTCAGAGCCGCGGCAAGCAATAACGCGTCGGTCAAGGCCCAGACGATGGGCGGGAAAAAATACGACGTTGTATCGTTCATGGGCCCGAACAAAGCTCCGATCATGGGCTACATCAATGCGCAGGGCATGGTCGACAGGCTGGAGACGAAGATCGACAACGCCGTCCTTGGAGATACGCCGTTCGAAACCACGTTCTCGGACTACAAGGATTTCGGAGGAGTGAAATTCCCGACTCACATCCTTCAGAAACAGGGCGGCTGGTCCACCTTGGAACTGATGATCACCGATGTGAAGTCAAATATCGCCGCCAACATTCAGCCTCCTCCGGGCAGAGGCGGGCGCGGTCCGGGGGGGCCGGGAGGCGCGCCGCCGCAAGTGGAATCGGAGAAACTTGGGGACGGAATGTACCTGGTCCTGGGTGGCTATGCCGCCGTAGTGGCCGACTTCAAGAATTACATCGTGGTGATCGAAGGACCGCAAAGCGAAGCCCGAGCCCTCGCCATCATTGCGGAGGCCAAGAAGCTGGTCCCGAACAAGCCGATCAAGTACGTGGTCAACACTCACGTTCACTTCGACCATGCCAGCGGGCTCCGAACCTTCGTTGCGGAGGGAGCGACCATCATCACGCACCAGATGAACAAGGCGTACTACGCGAAAGCCTTCGCGACGCCCAACACGCTCAATCCCGGCAAGCTGGAAGAGGCCAAGAAGAAACCGAAGTTCGAGACCATGACCGAAAAGAAGGTTCTAACCGACGGCAATCACGTCATCGAACTGTATCGTGTGCAGGGCAGCATCCACAACGACGGGATGATCATGGCCTATCTGCCAAAAGAGAAGATCATCATTGAGGCGGATGAGTTCAACCCCCCTGCCCCGAACGCGCCAGTAGCAAATATCAGCCCGTACTGGACCAACCTTCAAGCCAACCTCGAACGGTTGAAGCTGGACTACGACAGGATTATCCCGATCCACTATCCAGCCGACAACCGAAAGGTGATGAAAGCGGAATTATTGAAGGCAGTAGGGAAGTAACGCAGGCCCTGGCCTGCCCTTTACGCAATCGACTTCCAATTTTTCACCAAATGATCCGCCGTCCGCCACGCAAGCGCCTGAAGCGTCTGCGTAGGGTTTCGCGCCCCATTGGTTCCCATCACCGATCCGCCCAGGATGCCGAGATTGGGCGCCTCGTGCGAAAACCCCCACTTGTCCACTACATTGGTGTCGGGATTATCGCCCATGCGCGTCCCACCGAATGCGTGTGTGGAAACGCCCGGTCCGACCCCGCCACCACTCCTCTGCACCTCGATAGCGCCGGCCGCGCGGAACCACTCTTCCATCTTGGCTTCCGCGTACGCTGCTGCTCTCGGTTCATTTTCCTTGGGCCCTTGTGTAATCCGGATGACTCGGTCGCCTAGAGGGTCTTTCACGTCCGGGTCGAGATCGAGGTAAGTGTTCTCGTACGGAAATGTGGTGGTCTGGAGATAAGCCGAGGTCGAGCGCCCCGCGTTTTCCCGAACGAACGCTTTCCACTTCGAACCCCAAGCGGGTGCGCGGCCGTAGGTGCCCATGGCCGCTGATCCTATGGGATGCTTTTCGTGATAGACGTGCAAACATGCGCCGCCGATAAATCCCAAGCCTGAATGGTCGAAATTATCGTCGGCCCAATCGTCCACCACTACACCCTGGGCGATCGCGCCGTACCAGGTATTAATGTCGAACGGGAAAAGCGCGCTGACGCCGGCTCCCGCCTGAGCGTCCCAGTGACCGAAATAGTGTTTTCCGACCTGGCCGTGATTGTTGGATAAGCCCTTCGGATACGGTTTGGATTTCGAAAGCAGCAACAACCGGTTGTTTTCGTAGGTGTAAGAAGCGATCAACACGACCTTGGCGGGCTGGAAATATTCCTTCCCGCTTCGGATGTACAACACGCCGGTGACCTTGCCGTTGTCGCCGGCGACGACACGGGTCACGTGCGCCATGTCGAAGATCTTGAAATTCTTAGTCTTCATCGCTTCCGGAATCGTCGAGACGGCCGTGGAATTCTTGGCGCTGACGTGGCATCCGCCCCGATCGCAGTAGCCGTGATAGGCGCAGGCCGCTCGCCCTCGATAGGGTTGCGAGTTGATCGCAGCCGGGTTGCGATACGGATGCCAGCCCAGCTTCTTCGCCGCCGAGGTCATCAGGCCGGTGAAGTCGGTATCGCGCAGCGGCGGCATCGGATACTCGCGCTTGCGGGGTCCCTCAAAGATATTGCCCTTCGGATCGATCTTGCCCAGAATGTTGCCGGCTTTCCCCGCCACGCCCACTTCGTGTTCGATGAGGTCGTAGTACGGCTCCAGGTCGTCATAGGTCAGAGGCCAGTCTTCGAGAGTGGTTCCCTTGGGGATGGAGCTCGCGCCGTATCGCTTGGTCGCTTCCGACCGCGCCTTGAAATCCCACGGATTGAACCGCCAGCTCTGCGCGTGGTAATGAATCGAGGTTCCGCCGATGGCGTTCATCATCGGATGCGCTGTGCCGCGCCGGGTCGGCGAGTCGGGGCCGTTGCGAATGGTCGGAATCTCGCCTTTGACCTTGGTTCCGGTGGTGACCAGCCCGCGCACGTTGTTGAACATTTCGTCCGCGGGAAACTTGTTCGGGTCCATCCAGGTGCCGGCTTCGATTCCCGCGACTTTGAGTCCAGCTCTCGACAAGGGCAAGACCGCAACGCCGCCGGCCGCGCCCAATCCAACCACCGCGACGTCGACAGGTTTGAGATTAATGGCCATGGTCGCCGCCGTACGCGGATCTCCGGTACGGCTTGATGGGAACGCCCATCTTCTGTTCCTCCGGGGCGACGGCGCGCCGCGGGCCGGGATAACGGATCAGATCCCAGCCGGCGAAGTTCTTGTTGCCTCCGTAATAAGGATCGCTGAACATGCCTTCCAGGGTCAGCCGCCGCACGCGGTTGAAGTAATTGCGCGCGGTTGGGAATCCCGTGGCCGTGTTGTTGTCCATGGCCGTGAGCACTTCATCCCGCTTCTCGGGAGAAAGCTCCGCCAGGGCGGCGCCATGCGCCTTAGTGGCAAACGCGTCCACGGCCGCGAGTCCCTCGAGGAAGCTCGGCTTTTCGGCCGCCAGGTATTCGGCCATGGCACGATCAATGTAATCCACCGCTCCACACTCCACCGCGCCGGGCCCAAGCTCGTCCTTCGGGACCAGTCGGTCGACGAACGCTTCCAGAGTCCGGCGTTGCGCCGGGGAAAAAACGGACCGGACCGATTGAGCGGCGGACGTCAGCGCCGACAGGGGAACGAACGCGGCGCTCGCGATCACCGTGCGCCGGGAAACGCTGCGTGCTTCCTTCTTTTCGGACATGCCGATTAGTCTACGGCTCGAAGTAGAAGTTGTCAATCACGACGCGGGCCAGTGGCCTGCGTAACCCCGCCCGTTGTGAAAAGATTGCCGGCAGGCGAAACCGCCTGCCCCACGCTTTAACAAGCGCACGAGAAGCCCTGCCCGTTAGGGCGGGGTTGCGCAGGCCAGGGCCTGCGTTAACATGGCTTGGCACCGGCAGGGAACCGATCTATTCTTCCGAAGTCGTTCGTGTTCCAAGGGGATTCCAAGAATGGCAGCAAAATGACGAAGTATTCCGTGCGTTCACTGTGGGTGACAGCCTGTTCTTATTCGCTTTGGCGGCGTGTGCCCAAAGCGACACGGGCACAGGCAACCCCACGTTGCCCGCACGGCGGCACCGTCGCGGCAGGGAGTCACCGTCGGGCGATTCACGTTCTGAGCCTGCAGACCGATACTTAACGTGTGGGCTTGCAGGATCTCGAACAACGCCAGTTGACCCGCGCGGAACTCCTGGTAGCGAAGGAGACCGCCGAAGCCGCGAACCGTGCGAAGAGCGAGTTCCTGGCCAGCTTGAGCCACGAGATCCGCACGCCGATGAATGGCATCCTGGGCCTGACCGATGTAATACTCGATTCCGAGCTGAACGCCGACCAACGCGAGTGCCTTAACCTGGTAAAGGCTTCCGCCGAATCGCTGTTGGTGATCGTTAATGATGTCCTCGACCTCTCCAAGATCGAGGCCGGCAAGCTCGTTCTGCAAATGAGGGAATTCTGGCTGCGGGACCTTCTTAACCGCGTTATCAAGCGCTTGGCGGTCTCCGCGAACGAGAAGCATCTCGACCTCATCTGCAATATTCCGCCTGAGATTCCCGAAGTGGTGCTCGGAGATTCGGCCCGCCTGCGTCAGGTTCTGGTCAATCTGGTCGGGAATGCCGTCCAGTTTACGAACGCCGGCGAAGTGGTGTTATCAGTCGAAACCTCGCCCGACCGCGCCGGGACGCTGCACTTCAGCGTGCGCGATACGGGATCCGGCATTCCCGCGGAGATGCGGGGGATGATCTTCGATGCCTTTACCCAGGGAAACGGTTCCACCACGCGGAAATTCCGGGGCACGGGCCTCGGCCTGACGATTGCCTCCCGGCTGGTGGAGATGATGGGTGGACGAATTTGGGTGGAGAGCGACGGCCACGCCGGCAGCACATTCCACTTTACGGCGCGCCTGGAAACGCCCGTTTCCGTGTGATTAGGCGAAATCGCTTGCCGGGGAACGTCCACATCCATTGAGTACTTCTCGCCATCCCCAAG
>JBGPHB010000004.1:0-19975 GCA_041484155.1 Bryobacteraceae bacterium | reverse complement strand
TCTCCAGACTGCGCCCGCCCACTTCGTTGTTGCCGTTGCGCACCGCGTCCATCACCTGAGTGAGCGGAACTTTGTAGGCGAGCAAGCGATTCGGATCGACGTTCACCTGGTACTGCTTCACGAACCCGCCGACCGTCGCGATTTCCGCTACTCCTGGCACGCTCTCAAGCCAGTAGCGCAGATACCAATCGTTGAAGGAGCGCAACTGCTGGAGACTATTCTGTCCGGTCTTATCCACCAGGGCATATTGAAATGCCCAGCCCACACCGGTGGCGTCCGGCCCAAGTTTGGGTGAGACGCCTTCGGGAAGCTGACCGGCGATCTTGCTCATGTATTCGAGCACTCGCGTTCGGCCCCAGTAAATGTCCGTGCCTTCGTCGAAGATCACATACACATACGAGAACCCGTAGTCCGAGCTGCCGCGCACCACGCTGACGTGAGGCGCGGCGAGCATCGCCGAAATGATGGGATATGTAATTTGGTCCTCGATCAGGTCGGGACTCCGTCCGGGCCATTCCGTGTAGATGATGACTTGCGGATCGGAGAGATCCGGGATCGCATCGAGCGGAATGTGGCGCATTGCCCAAACGCCGTAGAGCGTCAGGCAGATCGTCAATACGACGACCAGCATTCGATTCCGGGCGGAAAACTCGATGATACGGTTGATCATCTGGCTCCTCTACCGCGCCGTGATGCTGGTCTCGGCGACGCCGACTACGTTTCCGTTCTTACGCACCGTAACGGTCGTTTGCCAGGTCCAGGCAATCAGAAATTCGATCTGACCAGCGTACACGCCCCGTTCCGATTCCGTCAGGGTCGCCTTGGAAGTCATCGGTGCCATGCTGCCCATTTTCGGCATAAAGAGCGTCACTTCGACCTGCGCACCGGTAATCGGGTTCCCGGCCGTATCTCTGACGCGCAATCGAATCGCATTGGTTCCGCTCTTGGCCGTCTTGGGATCGAGTACTTCAACCGCAATCGACTGATTCGTCCCTGCTGCCTTGGGAGCCTGTGAAGGCGCGCCCATGCCCGCGAATGCTCCCTTCAAACGGCTCTCTGAATCGACCACGAAATTGGCGCCGGTGACGACCCGTTCGCCGGGCTTCAAGCCTTGTTGAATACCTACCTTCTCGCCGGCCTCGGCGCTGACCTTGACCTGCCTCGGCTGGACGTACCCGTCGCCTTTGTCGATGAACACGTACTGTTCGCTGCCCGTGTTCATGACGGCGTCTTGAGGTACCAGCACCTGCCGGCCGGCTGAAACCGACATGCGAATGTTCACGAACATCTCCGGCTTGAGCGAGAGATCGGAATTCGGGAACTCCATTCGCGCTTGGGCGGTGCGGCTCTTGGGATCGAGGAACGGGTAAATGAAATCGACACGTCCCCGAATCGTTCGTCCCCCGCCCGAGTAAGGAAGTTCGACTTCGGCCGACTGTCCGGTCCGAATGAACGGAAGATCCGTTTCATAAACTTCTCCCAGTACCCAGACCCGCGACAAGTCGACGATGGTGAAGAGGTCCTTAGTGGGATCGACGAACGTACCGTGATGATAGGCGGTGCGCTCCATCACGACACCCGTGACGGGCGAGTAAACGGTGATCGCTCGTTTGACCTTCTTCTCCGTTTCCAGGCTTTGGATGTCTTCGTCGGTCACGTCCCACAGGCGGAGCCGCTCTCTTGCCGCGGCGATGAGGTTTTCCGAGCCCTCTGCGGCGGAAGTGACGGTGCTCGCCCGCAGCAGATTTCGCGAACGCAGTGCGAGCAGGAAGTCCTGTTCGGTCGCGACCAGATCCGGACTGTAAATCGTGAACAGGGGATCGCCCGCACGAACGGGTTTGCCTACGGAATCGGCATAGACCTCTTCTATGTAGCCTGAGACCTTGCTATGGATGTACGTGAGCCGGGTTTCGTCATAGCTCACTTTGCCGACGCAGCGAATCTCTTTCGTGAGCGTTCCCATCTCAGCGGCAACGGAACGCATTCCGATCAGTTGTTGCTTCTCCGGCGCCACGAAGATCGCGCCGCCCTGAGGCGGAGCGCTGGCAGTAGGTGCTGCCGCCGGTGCCATGACCATTTCGTGCGAGGGCTGGGCTCGAACCACGCTGAAGTAGACCAGCGCGGCTCCGGCCAGCGCCAGCAACCCTAAAAGTGAAGTCTTGCGGATCATTGGTTTGCCTCCTTAAAAGGAACCAGTTCCTTGCCTACAATTGGTTCGAGGCGCGCGATGGCTTGTTCGTGCCGCGCCACTTCGTCGTAATATTCGCGTTCCAGGCTGATCAGGTTGGTCAGGTTAGTGAGCAGACTCAAGAAATCCACGCTTCCGACTTCGTAGGCGGATGTGGCAGAGTCGACTGTGAGCGAGGCTTGAGGAATGAGCGTCGTCTGGTACAGCTTCAAGATGCGCTCGCTGCTCTGAATCGCCAGATATTGGTCCTTCACCTGGTACATGGCTTGCTGTCGCGCGGCTTCGTAATTCTGTTTGCTCTCTTGAAGACGCGAAAAAGATTCTTCGAGCGCGTACCGTTGCTTGCGCGCGTAGTAGATCGGGATTTTCACTTCCACCGTCGCCATGTAGTAGTCGGGAAACTTCGAGCCGGTGTGCTGCCATTGGAGGTTCACCCCGAAGTCCGGCCGGAAATCCTTGCGGCTGCGATTGATCCCAACTGCTCGCGCGTCCACCATCTTTTGTTCGGCCCGCACCCGCGGAGACTCGGCGGTTGCCCCCAGCAACTCTTCAAGGGACATCGAGAAGGGGCTCGGATTGATTTCGCCCGGAACGCGCAAGGCCACACGAGGAGTTGCCAACAGCGACGCGATCTCCGCTTCGGCCCTTTGGCGCTTTTCGTCCAGCATCGTGAGCTGCCGCTCGAGACGGGAGACCTCGAACTGAGCTTTGAGAACGTCCTGCTGGAGCCCCTTGCCCACGGTATAGCGGTTTCGTGCAATTTCCTCGAATCGGCCGAGCAGATCGCCGTCCCGGCGCGTCAGCTCTATCGCTTTCTGAGTCGCGAGCCATTCGTAGTAGGCAACCTTCAACCGCGCCGTCATCTCGAAGACCACCGCACGATAGTTCTGCTGTTCGCTCTCGGCCTCCCGCCGGGCCTCTTCGGAGGCAAGCGCGAGCTTGCCCGCATACGGGAAGTCCTGCGAGACCCCGAAGGCCTGATAGGAAAACTCGCTCCCGTTCAAGCGCGAGAACGGATGGCCAACACCGAGGTTTGAATAGCTCGCCGTCGGTTCCGGACGCGTGCCGGCTTGCGACGGCCGCTTGGTGGCGGCTTCAAAACGATGACGCGCCGCTTGAATCTCCGGATTGTTTTGCAGCAGTTCGCTCAACAGATCTTCCGCGTGCAAGCTCGCCAAAGCGGAGGCCAGCAAACAGAAGGCACTCCTGCACACTCTCGCAGGCATACAACCTCCTTAGAAACCTGGATTCAAGAAGAAGGGGTTGAAGGGATGCTCAGATCAGAAGTGGAAGGTTGGTGCGGACTTGAGGAGGGGAATGAACGTCGACAAAGAAACCAGCCGCGATCGGCTGAGACATTAAGGCTGGAAGGTTCAGCGTGAAGAGATCAAGAATGGCCGGCGCATGATCTGACGTTTTCGAAGCGATGATGTGGCTGCTTCCGGGAGCGGTACTCTTACAACAGTCGTCGGAATTCGCGGTGGGAAGGCACTTGCCCTTGGTGCAGCAATCCGCCGCTTGGCGGGTGACCGTTCGGCTGAAGCAGTCAAAAGGCCGCAGGAGCAAGAGAACCCCCACAAGCCCGATCGCGATCTGAATCCGTCGCTGCACTCTGTTTCCACCTTACCAGATTGGAGTCAGGTTAGGCTAACCCGCTCCCTCACGGTCGCGGTTCGGTAAGTGGCTGATTGCGCAGAGTGCCGATACGGGCCGGGCCGCGAGCTTTAGTGAGACGGCTTTGGATCAGGCCAACTCTCCGGATGCAGTGGCGGCTTGAACTCGTCCGTGCTGAAGACCCGGAGTTCCTCTCCCGGCGGCGCCACTTGCAACACCAGAGCGACCTGGAACCGAGGTCCCTGATAATACGAGACGCGAATCCGGTGGATGCCGGCGCTCAGGCTAACGCTGCCGGTCTCATCGACAGGTGGATGTTGGCCGTCGTTGTCCACGATCAGTTGCTCGTCGATGTAAAGCCTGGCGCCGTCGTCGGAGGTTAGAACAAAGCTATACGTGCCCGGGTTGTCGATCCAAAACCGCCCCGTATAGTCAATCGCGAACCATTCCAATCGTTTGGTCACCCCGGGGAAGCCCTGCCGGAAATCTTGTGGAGGAATATTCAGCGACGAAGTGTAAATGGCGCCAACCGATTTCAGTTTGCGGAAGTCCGGCAACCTGGCTGTATTGTGCGGAATGTGATAGACGAGACCACGAAGCCCCGAGGGAATGACAACGGTGGTTCCGAATTTGGCAACCGATTCCTGTTCCTGCGCGAAGCACAGACTCAGAACAACCAAACACGGGACCGAGCGCACAAGGCGACTTTATCACATACCCGTCTGAACTTCCTTCTCAGCGTGCTTCAGCCGAATTCGATTTCCCCGTCTCCGAGCCGGCGCGGGGCCGTGCAGTCTGGCTCCCTTGCCGGAACGGTGCTGCTTAGCGGCCCACAGGAATCCCAGACTCTGCCGGACCTCGCCAATGTTAAGCGGCAAGAGCAACGAATGAAAAGCACCCGCCTCGGCTAATTCCGGCCAAAGCATAGTTTCCGAAAACCGATGGCACAAGATCGGATGAGCCTTGGGTGCCGCTTCCAGCACCGATCGCAGGGCCTCGTGGCAAGAATTCCCAAATGCCAGGGGTTCAAACAGAACGGCAAGAACATTCCGTGCGGCGCTCATCTCCCGAAGGTCGGCAAGACTGGAAGTGCATTCAAACGACCACCCAAACTCCCGAACAGCTACGTCCAGCGGCGAGGTTTCGGTGGAGAGATTCCCGAGGAGGACGACGACCGGGCAATTGGCCTGGTTGGGCGGCGCGTGCTTTCGTGATGTTTCGGCACTGAGATGGTCTCGCATATCGCCTGAAAAGGCCTAATGGAGATGACGGGAGTCTCGACCGACGGGGGGAGGGGGCCGGCAAACAAGGCCGGGTAAGTACACTGTAACTCGAAGCCAGGGGGAATGCAAGTCGAAAGTTCAAATTGTTGCGGGCTTGCTATAATCCGTATTCCGTTGGAAGGGAGGACCGAATGAACAAGCTGTTGCTGCTGGCAGTTTTGACGCCGATGTTTGCCGCCGACCCGCCGGGTTTCGTGGTGTGGAAGTGTAGCGACCTTAAGAGCTATGAGAAAAAGCTCGCCCCCAAGATCGATGAGCACAAGGCGGCGATCGAAAACCTGGTCAAGTTCGACAATTACCGGACGATGATCGTACACCGGGAAGGCGACGGCGAGGCGGAACTCCACGAAAAGGACGCCGATCTGTTTATCGTTCAAACCGGTGAGGCGACGCTGGTGGTGGGCGGCACCATGGTTGGCGGGAGGGCGACCGCTGCCGGGGAGATCCGCGGCCCCTCCATCAACGGGGGCGAAAAGAAGCAACTGGCCGCGGGCGACGTGGTGAATATCCCGGCCAACATACCCCACCAGGTGCTGGTTGCGGCGGGCAAGCAGTTCACGTATTTCGTCGTGAAGGAGCCGAAGTAGCCCTTGCCGCCGCCGGCCTTGATCGACCTTCGGAAGATTTCCGTCTGCCGGGGCGACAAACTGGCCCTCGACGCGATCACGCTTCGAATCGAAGTTGGCGAGCACGTGGCGATCCTGGGGCCCAACGGATGCGGCAAGTCCACGTTGATAAAAACCATCACGCGCGAGTGCTATCCGCTGTTTCGCGAAGGCTCCTCGATCCAGATTCTCGGCCAGGAACTCTGGAATGTATTCGATCTTCGTTCGTTGCTGGGCATCGTATCGCAGGATCTGATGAATACGATGACCCGTGACGTCACGGGGCGCGATGTAGTGTTATCGGCTTTCTTCAGCAGCGTGGGCATCTGGTCGCACCAGAAAGTCACCGCGGAGATGCGCGAGAAGGCCGATTGCGTGCTGGCTCGGCTGGAAGTCTCGCATTTGGCCGACAGGCTCACCTCTGAGATGTCGTCGGGCGAGGCCAGACGGGTGCTCCTGGCTCGCGCGTTGGTCCATGAACCGCGCGCCCTGCTGTTCGACGAGCCCAGCACATCGCTGGATTTATTCGCGGAGCATGAGTTGCAACTCTTCATGCGAAAGCTCGCTCAGTCGGGAATTGGGATTGTCCTGGTCACTCATCACCTCGCCGATATCATCCCCGAAATTGAGCGTGTGATTCTCATCCGGCAAGGCCGTGTCGTGGCGGATGGACGCAAGCAGGAAATCCTGACCGCCGAACGCCTGTCGGACCTGTTTGGGTTGCCCGTCGAGTTGGCGGAAAAGAAGGGTTACTACAATCTGTGGTGACAGCCTAGTCAGAAGGTAGTTCGGAGTTTCTACATTTATGAATATGAAACAGAACCCCGCCCTAACGGGCAGGGCTTTCTCGTGCGTTTGCAAGCCCCGCCCGTTAGGGCGGGGTTAAGCCGACTGGCTGCCCCACACTTCATTTGGGGGCTACGCACGTGAAATTGGATGCGTCGTCGGTGCTGCCCGATCCGGTGTAGCGCGCCACTTGAGGATAGGGGCACAGAGGGCGGGTGCGCAGGACGCCGCTCGCGGGATTGCCGTCGGACTTGTATTTCGTCGCGATGATCTGGTCGGGCGGAGCGCCGCTCTCCACCCAGCGTTCGAGGGCCATCGACATGCTGCGCCGCGGGTCCGTCTCGGCGCCGGGCGTGGCGCCAAACTCATTCGGCCCGGGACCTCCAAGGCAGTGTTGCATGCCTGGCGCCATGTAGAGACGCAAGAAATCGGCGGAGTCCTTCGGGCCCATCTTTGAAACCACGCTCTGGTAATAGTTCACGGCGTTCAGGGGCGCAATCGCGGCATCGCTCCAGCCGTGGTAGAGGATGAGCTTTCCGCCGCGGTCCTTGAAAGGCTTGAGGTTCGGATCCATCGCGTTGGCACTACGCGCCCGCCGGTCATCAGTGACGCTTACGTCGCGACCGAAGTTGAAGGTCCGGTAATCCCATGCGGCGTCCTGGTACACCATGTCCGCGAAGAAGCCCTTGGCAAAGAGGAACTGCAGGCCCCTGGCTGGCGCCGGACCGGTGATCCACGCAGACCAGCCCCCAGGACCGGTCTCGCCTCCGGGCAGATATCCCGGAAAGATCTGCCCGTCCTTGGAATTGCTGGGACCGGCGTAGATCTTCTTCAGGGCCGTGAGCTGTGGTTGGGTAAGACAACTCGCGGAATCGGAGTCTTTGCAAAGCAGCGGTGCCGGATCGAAATGGCATTTGGTGGGGTCGTCGATCACGCCGTCCTTAACGCCGTCGAGTGCATCGCACGCCGCGACGCTGGCGGCTTCAATGGCCGGCATTTTGCTCGCGGGGATGTAGCTGGCCGGATCGGCCTCGGTCGCCTGTGCATCCCATATGAACCCGGCGAGGTGATGCGTGATGAAGTTGGCGGGTGCGCCGGCGATGATGCCGTCATAGTCGGCGGGGTATCGCTGTGCCTCCATCAGGGCCTGCCTGCCGCCATTCGAGCAACCGCTGAAATAGGACCGCTTCAGAGTGTTGCCGTAGAAGGTGCGGACAATCTCCTTGGCCTTTTCCGCCGTTTCGTGGATCGCCCGGTAATCGAAATCGGCGACCTTCTCGGGGTGCCCTAGCGCCCACTCCGCGTCCGTGGAGATTGCCTTGTGTCCGGTGTCGGTCGAGGAACCGGCATAGCCGCTGTTGACCGCGGCTGCCAGGCCGGAGTATCCGATCGACCCCGCGAAACCGCCATTTCCGAGGCCCTGGTATTTTCCGTTCCAGCCCGATGAGGGCATCCAGGCTTCGAATTCGATATGCGAATCGTTCGAAGGCTGGATGACGCCTTGTACCCGGCAGAACGCTGGAAGAGCCTTGTAGTTGGCAGCAAGCGCTGGCTGGGCCGGCGAGTCCGGCGACGGCGCAAACGCGCCGGCTGCGACCGTGTGAGCTGCAGTGATCGTAGTGCCCGGCAGTTTCAAGCCGGCCAGGCTCTCGCAGGTGGCGGCAGCGGCGGGGACGGTCATTACCAAGGCGCAAAGTACAAGGCGGTCGACCCAGTGCAACATAACGGATTCCTCTTTTATTGAACGGATCTTTCACATCATACAGTTTGTTTCGCAAGCGCGCGAAACGTGGGTCATCCCTGGCGAGAAGAATGAATCGGATTCCCGATTTCTTCAGAAAACCCGCCAGGCCCGGGAAGTCAGTCGCAACTTGCGGAGGAACAACCTGCAGCGCCCTCTTTTCATCCTGCCGCCGGGCCTGTGCACGGCACAATCCCCAGCCTTGGCGTAGCAGGTTCACGTCGGGCAGAAGCCCAGCGGACCCCTCTATCGTACGTTTACAACACCCCGCAAGCCCTGCCCGTCAGGGCGGGGTTCAGTTGAGAAATGTAAAAACTCCAAGCGTCCGCACTCTTGCGGACGCTTGGCCATGCGTTCACACAAGTTTGAACGTGGCACGCAAAAGCGTGGTCCTCAAGCAGCCAGGACTTTTCCACGTGTTTCCGGCAATAAGAACGCCGCCAGCGCCATGGTCGCGTACGCGATGCCCGCGAACAGCCCAATCGCCTCACCCAGCGGCATCTTAGCCGAAAGGAGACCCACCAGTGTGGGGAACAATGCGCCCGTCGCACGGCCGACATTATAGGCGAAGCCTTGCCCGACGCCTCGCACCCGTGTCGGAAAGTGCTCGGTGAAGAATGGCCCCATCGCGCTAAACACCCCCGAGGCGAAGAAGCCGAGTGGAAAGCCCAGAACCAGCATCGCGGCGTTACCGAACGGTACCATCGTGTAAATCACCGCGACCGCACCAGCGCCGATGGCGAATACGAGGAACGTCAGACGCCGCCCAATTCGGTCCGCTAGATAGCCGCCAGACATATAACCGAAGAACGCGCCGGTGATCGATACCGCCAGATAACCCGCCGAATCGAGGACTGACAGCTTCCGCTCGGTGCGAAGAAACGTCGGCAGCCAAGTGGTGACGGCGTAATAGCCGCCTTGAGCCCCGGTGCCCATCAAGCCGCCGAGAACCGTGATCCTCAACAGCGGGGGTCGAAAGATTTCGAGGAAAGAAGGCCGGTCACCGCTCGCGGCAAGCCGAGCTTTGGACTCCAGATAAACCACCGGCTCCTCAACATAACGCCGCACAAAGAAAACCAGGAGCGCGGGAGCGATCCCCACCAGAAATAGCGCCCGCCAGGCGGTCTCGGGCGGCAACCAGGAAAAGGACAGCGCGTACAGCAGCGCCGCCGCGCCCCATCCCACGGCCCAGCCCGCCTGCATGGTTCCGAGAGCTTTCCCGCGATGCTCGGGCCGAATCACTTCTCCGAGCAGAACCGCGCCTGCGGCCCACTCACCCCCGAACCCGAGTCCCATGATGGCGCGGGCCGCGAACAATTGTTCAAAATTCTGGGCGAGACCTGACAGGAAAGTGAAAACGGCGAACCATAGGATCGCCACTTGAAGCGTGCGGACCCGGCCGAAGCGATCCGCGATCCATCCGGCGAGCCATCCGCCGACGGCCGATACCAGCAGCGCCGCGGTCCCCAGGATTCCGGCCTGACCGCGCGTGATACCCCAGATGGCGATGAGCGTGGGGATTACGAAGCTGTAGAGCTGAACGTCCATTGCATCCAGCGCCCAGCCGCCAACGCACGCAACGAACGCTCGCCGTTCTTTCGGCGTGAGATCGGATATCCACTCCAGAGCCATGGTACTCCTCGGAAAAACGTGTAGCGTTGGCAATCCTAACATAGTCGGGTTTGGTGCGTTGCTCATGTAACTCGTAAGCCTTACAGTACTTACAGTACGCAGATTGGGCTCGCGTCCACGGTATACTGCGACTGAGATTCGCGCCACCGAAACGGCGTCTAGTTTGGTTGGAGCAACTATCATGATCCCGAAGCAGTCCCAATTCTGGCACCTCGCGTGCTCAAGCGACGGACAAGCTGAAATTGAGAGTGGCCCGGAATCAATAAGTTCCGAGGAAGAAGTAAAAAACTTTCCGATTCGGACAAGGAAGATTCTACCGGCCGCCCCCGTGGTCAGGTTTGCGGTAGCGGGCGTGTCAGGATTCGGGCCGGAATGGATGTGGTTTATGGCGTCCCCAGAGTTCGGCGCTCTAATGTCGCCAGCGGCGCCGCGAATCAGCGGCCCTAGGCTGGCGGCCATTCGACAGGAAAGAGGTCTCTCCCTCGAGCAGATTGCCGACACGACGAAGATCAGCGTACGGTTTCTCCGCGCCATCGAGGCGGAAAAATTTGAAGAGCTGCCGGGCGGGATCTTTCGCACGAGCTATCTCAGGCAATACGCGAGATGCGTTGAATGCGACGAGGGCGAACTGCTCGCCCGCTTTAATGAAAAAATGAACCCCGGCGAGCCGGCGGCGCCCGAGACTCCCTCCGACGGCCGAAGGCTGCTGCACTGGTGGTTCCGGCGATGATGACGTGCCGACCGGATGTCGCCCGCCGGGGAGCGGGACGACAGGCTTGATTTTTGCGGAAGATTGGGAACTATAATACAGAGACTCGCCAAATTGGCGCTAGTCAGGGATAGGCTGGCTGCGAGGATAGACAATGAGTAAACTGTTTGAGACTCTTGAACGGCTCGAACGCAAGTCCGACGACTTCACGACCAGCCTGGTCGCCGAAGATCGGGCGATCCTGCAAGAGCCAGCGCCCGTTGTTGAAACCGCGCGCCCCGCCGCAGAGAGAACGATTTACCTTGCGACTCCACCACCGCCAGTGGTGGTGCATCGCGACCGGCCGACGGCCCGGTCTGCGGACCGGATGATCGCGGAAGCCTTTGACGCGAGTATGGTGCTGATCGCTCTCGGGCTGTTTCTGGGGATCTTTTTCCTGTCCGGCGGCGGTCTCGGGGTAACCAGGCAGTACGCGCCGCTGTTCGCCTCCATGCTGGCCGTGTTGGCGATCTTCTACCGGTTTTTATGGATACTCGCGAATCACGACACGCCCGGTACGCGTTTTGCCAAACTGCGCGTCGTGGACATGGATGCCAGCTCCCAGGACGGCGAACCGCACGGACCCCGGCCGGTGATGACTCAGACTATGTTGAAACTCGCCGTGCCGCAACCGGCGGGCGCTGCCGTCCGGCCGCTGGTGGCCGAACTGGTCCTGGCGAACCGTATCCTAGCCAATGAAGGAGTCGTGGATGCCTACGGATACGTAAGCGTTCGGGACGACCGCAATCCCAATCGTTATTTCCTGGCGCGGCATTCAGCCTCGGGTCCGCTTACTGCCGCAGACGTTATCGAGTACGATCTTGACAGCAAGCCCATCGCGGGCGATCCGTCCAGCGGGTATGCAGAGCGTTTCATCCACAGCGAGATTTACAAGGCCCGGCCCGGCGTGATGGCGATCGTGCACTGTCATGCCCCGGAAGCGATTCCCTTCGGAGCCGGTAACGTGCCGTTGCTCCCCATCTCGCGTATGGCTGCATTTCTCGCCGAAGGCGTACCGGTATTCGATAATCGGAATGCCCGCGGCGGGACGGACATGATGATCCGGACTCCCACGCTCGGACGGGCGCTGGCCGAGACACTCGGCGACAAGCCCGCTGCCTTGCTGCGCGGACACGGCGCCGTGGTTGTCGCCTCGTCGCTCCACACCGTTGTCGGGAGAGCGTATTACCTGAACATGAACGCCCGTCTGCAACACCAGGCGATCCAGTTGCGTGGCGATGTAACCTATCTTGGAGCCGACGAGGCGCGTGAGTCAGCTCCGCAGGATGGGTATGAGCGCGCCTGGGAGTTTTGGAAGCAAAGAGCCTCCCATTGCCCGGAAGAGCAGTCCTCACGTCTGCAGTGAGTGACTGCTGCGGACACGCCCACCATTTTCTGAAAACAGAACCCCGCCCTGACGGGCAGGGCTTGCGGAGTGTTGTAAACGTACGATAAAGCCCCGCCCGTCAGGGCGGGGTTCTGTTCAGCCACACAAAGTCGGTGTCAGAATAGTAACGACATGCTCAAGACCATTGTGCTGATGCTGGCCAGCATTCCCGCGTTCGCCCAAGTGGATCTCTCCGGAGTATGGGCCGACAGGATTACTGAGGACTCCTATGAGCGGTCCGGCGGGCCGCCCTTGGGCGACTACCAGGGGATTCCGCTCAACGACGCCGGCCGCATGAAGGCCGACAGCCACGACCATTCCGAATGGAGCCTGCCGGAGTTTCAATGCCGACCCCACCCCGGCCCTTACCAATGGCGTGCCCTGGGGGCGGTGCGGATCTCTCAGGAAATCGACCCCGTCTCCCGAGAACTTACGGCGCTTCACCTGGAGTATTTGCGCTCGATGGAGCGGCTGATCTACATGGATGGACGCCCGCATCCCCAGGAGTATGCGCCTCACGCCTGGTCCGGCTTCTCCACCGGTAAGTGGGACGGAAACATGCTGGTGGTCACCACCACCCACCTCAAAGGAGCATATCTTCGGCGCAATGGCGCTTCCTTCAGCGACATGTCGACCATGATGGAGTACATCACGCGGCACAGTGATTACCTGCTGGTGGTGATGATCGTGACCGACCCCGTATGGCTGGAGGAGCCCTTCATTCAAACCACAAACTACCAGTTGGACCCGCATACGCAGCTCGCCTACTACCCCTGTACAGTCAGTGAGGAAAATATCTCGACTGCGGTCCCGCACTTTCTGCCGGGTCAGAACCCGAATCTCGGAGCAGACGACATACCGGCGGTAGCGGCGCGCGGTGGCGCTGAATCGACGTACCCGGAGTACAGGCAGAAGCTGAAGCAGGGCCAAACGAAGACCAGCGTGGCCGTGAAAATCGCCCCGCCTCCGCCGGCGCCGACGCGCGACGATGGCGAGATCCACGTGCTGCCCGTGCAAGGGAATATCTACATGTTGGTTGGCGCGGGCGGTAACATCACCGCCTCCATTGGACGAGATGGCATATTGTTGGTGGACGCCGGTCGCGCACAGATGACCAACAAGGTGATGGCCACAGTCCTGCAACTTGCTACCGCCGTCACTGCGTCAACTGGTCCGAATCGGTGCAGAGGGTTGCATTGTCCGGCGAGTCCCTATGGGTGGACCAGTCCCTCTCTCAATGCGATCATCAGCTCGCCGGCTCCTCCGAAGCCGATTCGCTTCATCATCAACACCAGTGTCGATCCGGATCACACTGGCGGGAATGAGAAGCTAGCCGAACTTCCTGCGGACGCCAAGATCGTCGGCGTGACGTTCCCGCCAGTGGGTGTTGCGCCCAGCGCCACCGTGATCGCACATGAAAGCGTTCTCAAGCGGATGAGCGAGCCGGGCCGAGGTCAGGCTCCGGCGCCGTCCGGCGCGCTGCCGACGGATACGTATCACGTCGCCTCCTTAAAGCTCAGCGAGTTTTTCAATGGAGAAGGTGTTCAGATCTTTCACCAGCCGGCGGCGCACACAGATGGCGACAGCATCGTCTTTTTTCGATACTCCGACGTGATCAGCGCCGGCGACATCCTTTCCACGGACAGCTACCCGGTCATCGACTTGGAGAAAGGCGGTAGCATCAACGGGCTTCTCGACGGACTAAACCACATTCTCGATCTGGCCATTCCGGAGTTCAGGTCGCAGGGCGGCACGCTGGTGATTCCCGGTCATGGGCGGCTCTGCGATACCGGTGACGTTGCCAACTACCGGAACATGGTCGCGATCATCCGCGATCGCATTCAGGATATGGCGCAAAAGGGCATGACGCTGGAACAAGTGAAGGCCGCCAAGCCCACCATGGATTATGATGGACTATACGGGTCGAGTACGATGTTTGTCGAAGCCGCGTATCGGAGTCTCAGTCAGAGGCGTTAGGATGCAGCTGCATTTCACGCAAAGACACAGAGCAGCAGAGTCGCAACCAAAGACTTGTGCCCCAGCGGAACCCCGCCCTGACGGGCGGGGCTTGCCGGGTGTTGTAAACGCACGACAAAGCCCCGCCCGTCAGGGCGGGGTTCCCTTGAGGAGCAAAATACTGCCACTGATCATTGCCAGTGTGTTCGCGCTTGGCATGACGGCGTACGCTCACCATTCCCTTTCGGCGACGTATTACCCCGACAAGGAAGTTAAGCTCGAAGGCAAGATCCTGGATCTCGCGCTTCGGAATCCTCATTCGTTCCTCCAAATCGAGGCCCCCGACGACAGTGGAGTCATGCAGCGATGGTCGCTGGAGTGGCGCGGCTCCGGACAACTCGGCCAGCAGGGCATCAAGCGCGACACGCTGAAGGTGGGAGATGAGGTCACCATCACGATGAATCCGTCGCGCACGCCTGGAGATCACCGCGGGGTGCTGAAAACTCTTCACCGGAAATCGGACGGGTTCGGATGGGGCACAAATCCTGGTGAAAGTGTCGACTAGTGGTCTGCTTCGCGAGTGATGTTCAGTAATAGTAGAGTGTGCAAAACCGGGACTGGCTCGAATTTCGCCGTCGTTGCGAAATTCGTGCCTGTACCGGCTTTGCCGGTCCGAAGCACACAGCTTGATACCGGGGCAAAAAGGGTACAGGCACGAATTTCGCAAAGACGGCGAAATTCGCGCCAGTCCCCCTTTTGCGCGAGCTGGTTGCTCGTCCTAGCTGCGTCCTTTCTAGTCGCGCAGCCCCCACCGGGCGGCCGGGGCCGGGGCGGGCAGAATCAGACACCCAAGGCCGGCGCAGCGATCGATATGACCGGGTACTGGGTATCCGTAGTCACAGAAGACTGGCGCTTCCGCATGGTCACGCCGCCCAAAGGCAGCTTCGGCGGTGTCCCGCTGAACACGGAGGGTCGTCGGGTCACGAATACGTGGGATCCTTCGAAGGACGAAGCGGCCGGCAATCAGTGCAAGTCTTACGGCGCGGCGGCCCTCATGCGCGTACCTGGACGAATTCACATTACGTGGGAGAACGATACCACCCTCCGGATCGATACCGACGCGGGCACGCAAACCCGCCTATTCCATTTTGGCGGGACGGAGCCACCTGGCCAGGAGCCGGCGTGGCAGGGATACTCCGTCGCGGAGTGGGAATACGCGAGTGGGCGTGGACCAGGCCGAACCGGTAACTTGAAGGTGCTGACGACCCACATGTTGCCGGGATACTTGCGGAAGAACGGCGTACCGTATAGCGCGAACGCGATCCTGACCGAGTACTACGACCGCATCACGGCGCCCAATGGGGATCAGTGGTTGGTGGTGTCGACAGAGGTCCGGGACCCGCAGTACTTGAACATGCCCTTCATCACCAGCACGCACTTTAAGAAGGCTCCGGATGCCTCCGGATGGGCGCCCGAGCCATGCTTGGCCAAATGACCTGACGCGCACATGCGTCTTTTCCCGCCCCTGGTTCGTATACCACAATCAGAATGGGTGCGACTTCGTTCTTCTCGGCTTTGATGTCCGACGATACGCAGGCGCTGGCTCGCGGATTGCGCAGGCGCGATCCGGAGTTGCTCGACGGCCTGATTGAGCGCTATCAGTACCGCCTCTTTCGCTACCTGCTCTACATCTGCGGCAATCGCGAAACCGCCGAGGACCTGTTCCAGGAGACTTGGGTGCGTGTACTCGACCGAGGCCATCAATTCGATGGAAAATCCAAGTTTGAAACGTGGCTTTTCACGATTGCTCGCAACCTGGTCATCGACATGCAACGGCGGAAGCGGCCGCTGAGTCTGGACACGCTGGCGGAGACGGAACAGAATCCGCTCCAGCTCGCGGACACCAACGACCCTTCACCCCTGAACCTTGTCTTTGCCCGCGAGGAGGAAGCGAGCGTTCAAGCTTCGCTGCTGGGACTGCCCGCGATTTATCGCGAAGCGCTGCTCTTGCGTTTTCAGGAAGATCTCAAGCTCGAGGAGATTGCGGCCGTGCTTGACGCGCCGCTCGGCACGGTTAAATCGCGAATCTATCGGGGACTTCAGGAACTGCGGAGATTGCTGGAGGGAGGAAAGGCATGACCGAAGACGTCCACCTGTCCGCCGAACGCCTGATCCTGCGGGAGCACGTAGAACACATCTCCCCGCAGGAGCGTGAATGGTTGGACCGGCATCTAGAGAATTGCCCGGACTGTACCCGGCTAGCGGGCGCAACCGGCCAGGCCCTTCAATCGCTACGCGCGGTCTCGATTCCTCTTCCTCCCGCGCTCGCGAGCCGCACTCAGTTGCGCGTGTATTTGCGCGCCCAGGAACGCCGGGAGCGGGAACGCGGCGGGTGGGTGCTGTGGACTTCGTGCGGACTTTCGTGCGCCATCGGTATCGCCAGCGCCCCCTACGTCTGGCGCGCTTTCGAATGGATCGGCCACCGGACCGGCCTGCCGGCCTTGGCCTGGCAATCCGGGTTTGCAATGTGGTGGGCACTGCCCGCGTTGTTGGCCGTCGCGATCGTGCTCATCGATAGAATCGAGGCCAAAGTATGACGGAATATCAACAGCCTGTACGAGGACCCTTCACCGAGAAGCTGCGGCTCATTCGCTTCCGCATGAGGAAGGAGAGCTTCCAGCTCGCCGACGAGGTTCGCATCATCCCACGGGGACTGGTGATGTTCGTCATCGTGCTCTTCGTGGTGGCCCAGCTCGTGGCGTTCACCGTCAACTGGTATGGGATTGGAAACAACGGTGACTCGTATTGGCCCGAATACAGCCAAACCTATGGCGCGATCGTTGTCGCCGCCGCTGTAACCGGGATCGGCTTGCCGGTCGCCTGCCTTCTGTTTTTGATTGGGTACGTGAACCGCGACGCCAGGCGCCGGGGAATGAATTCCGCACTCTGGACTCTGCTCGTGATCATTCTCCTGCCGGGTACTCTCTTCGCAGGGTTCATTATCTACTTCCTGGTTCGCGAACCCTTGCCATACAACTGCACGGAGTGCGGATCGACAGTGAACGCACGTTTCAACTACTGCCCCAACTGCAAGTGCAATCTTCGCCCAGCGTGCTCCCAATGCAGGCGCGAGGTGGGCGATAGCGACCATTACTGCCCACACTGCGGGCAGGCACTGTCAGCCAGTTAAGTGGGGCAGCCAGTCATGGCGGCGAGCCGGCCTCCAGGCCGGCTTTCTTGTCCCCGATGCAGCCGAAGAAAGCCGGCTCGGAAGCCGGCTTGCCGGCAAGACTGCCCGCCCCACGCAGCGCCTCCAGAAACGGTTTTCCCGACGCCGTCAATTTTCGCTCCAGCCGCTCCGTGCAATCGCAGCTCTCGCAAGCCCACGGCTCCGAACCGTTCTTATCCCGGCACTTCCGTCGATCATGCGCGTCCTGAACGCGTCTCAGTTCGAAATATTGCTCCCAATACGGCCGTTCTTCCTGTAGAGGCGTGGGACAGTAGCAGACCTCGACCCAGCGAGCAGTCTGATCCTCACAGAGCCGGGCGTCTTGCATGTTTCGCAGGTACTCCCCTTCAGCCACCGAGCCTTTACCCAACTTTCTACTTTCGACGGCCTTGAGAAGCGACTCCTCGCAGCCCGGCTTCAACTGCGCCGTAACCAAATACCTCATGACAGGTATTCTATCTCTGGCCGAAGGCAGCGCGGTTCGCTACGAGTAACAATGGTTGAATGTCAACCATTGCAAAGGTAGCCCTAGTGACTGGGGCCGGCAGCGGCATTGGCCGGGCTGTCAGCGTAGCACTTCAGTCCGCGGGTTATTCCGTGGTGCTCGCCGGACGCCGCGCCCCGGAACTCGATCAAACATCTGTGTTGGCGGGTGGCGCAATGCTTGCGGTTCCCACGGACGTCAGCCGTCCGGACCAGGTCCGGGCGCTGTTCGCAAAAACCCGAGAAGTTTTCGGCCGGTTAGACGTGCTCTTCAACAATGCTGGCACTGGCGCGCCCGCGGTCCCCATCGAAGACCTGACATATGAACAGTGGAACGCCGTGGTGGGCGTGAACCTTACCGGCGCATTTTTGTGCGCTCAGGAAGCCATCAAACTCATGAAGGCGCAGCAGCCGCGCGGCGGGCGCATCATCAACAATGGCTCGATCTCGGCGTACGCGCCCCGGCCTAACTCGGCGCCCTACACCGCGACAAAGCACGCGATCACCGGCCTCACCAAGAGCATTTCGCTCGACTGCCGCATGCACGACATCGCCTGCAGCCAGATCGACATCGGGAACGCCGCCACCGAAATGTCAGAACCGATGGCGACCGGCGTTCCCCAGGCAAACGGCACAACCATGATTGAGCCCCGCATGGACGTGCGCCACGTGGCCGAAGCTGTTCTCTACATGGCGAGTTTGCCGCTGGACGCCAACGTACAGTTCATGACCGTGATGGCCACGAAGATGCCGTTCATCGGCCGCGGCTGAATGGGCGGCGCTAAAGCCCCGCCCGTCAGGGCGGGGTCAGGAGTCTCTCTCATTTGTGAAACAGAACCCCGCCCTAACTAACGGGCAGGGCTTCTAGTGCGCTTGTAAAGCCCCGCCCGTCAGTGCGGGGTACGCATGCTAGGCTTGTCCGATGGCCAACCCGGCCGCCGCCCATCCCGACCTCGCCCAACGCACCCGCCGCCGCGTCACCCGCCGGCTGATGCCGTTTCTTTTCCTGCTCTACATCATCGCCTACATCGACCGCAACAACATCGGTTTCGCCGGCCTTCAGATGACCGGCGAGCTCGGTTTTTCGGATGCCGTTTTCGGCTTCGGCTCTGGCATCTTCTTCATAGGCTATGTGCTCCTCGGCATCCCAGGTGCAATTCTCGTCGAGAAATGGAGCGCCCGAAAAACCATGGCAGCCACCATGCTCATTTGGGGCTGCGTGGCCTCGGCAACGGGACTTATCCACACCAAACCGGAATTTTACGTAATGCGATTCGCGCTGGGCGTGGCGGAAGCCGCTTTTTTCCCCGGCGTCATTATCTACCTTCATCACTGGTATTGCGCCGAAGACCGCGCCAAGGCCGTGGCCCAATTCATGGCCGCCATTCCGGTTTCGCAGGTGATTGCGGCTCCCCTGTCGGCCGCGCTGATGAAAGCTAATTGGCTCGGACTTTCGGGCTGGCGCTGGCTGCTGATTCTCGAGGGCGTGCCGGCGGTGCTGTTTGGAATCGCCAGTTGGATCTATCTGACGGACCGTCCCCGTCAAGCGCGCTGGCTGAATCCTGATGAACGCGAATGGCTGTCCGAGGAGCTCGACCGCGAGCGCACTCGAACCGAACCAGGCAGACCGATGTCCTTCCTCAGCGCGATTCGCCATCGCGACGTGCTCCTGCTTTGCGCCGCCTATTTCGGCGTCTCCACCGCGAACTACGGCCTGGGTTTGTGGATGCCGAAGATGCTCCAGCGCGTGGGTAGCCTGAGCGCCGCCCAGACCTCGCTGCTCTCCGCCATTCCGGCCATCGCCGCCGTTCCGGCGATGCTGATGGTCGGCTGGAATTCTGACCGGACCGGCGAACGCCGCTGGCACACTGTGGTCCCGCGACTGGCGGCGGCTCTGGCGCTGGCGGCCGTGGTGCTTCCAGGCATAAACCTGCCGCTCGCGCTATCCCTGTTCGCGATTGCTTCCGCGGGCATCGTCGCGGCCTACGCGCCCATGTGGGCGATCCCCAGCAGCTTCCTTGGCCCCACGGCCGCGGCCGCGAGCATCGGACTGATCAATTCGTTGGGCAACACGGGCGGGTTCGCCGGCCCCTACATTATTGGCTGGCTCAGTGACCGGACGGGTACTTACGCCGGTGGTCTGTGGAGTGTGGCTGCAATTCTATTCTTGTCCAGCGTTTTTGTCTTGCTGGTCCGTCGCCGCCACTCATAGTCGCTCGGCATGGCAAAGGATACATGCGAGTTGGGAATTTCCAGTCTCCGTGCACGCAACTGTATACAACTGCCCGTGCATGACCCAGGAAGAGACTCTCGTGCCTTTGTA
>JBGPHB010000003.1:0-20104 GCA_041484155.1 Bryobacteraceae bacterium | reverse complement strand
TCACGGGACCGCGAAGCTGGAGGCGAAGCTTTCGGAAACCACGACCGGATTCAAATCGTTCCTGCTGAAAGCGGTGGACCCGTTCTTTAAGAAGAAGGACGCCGGAGCCGTGATTCCCATCAAAATTACCGGGACCCGAGACAAGCCGTCCTTCGGACTCGATCTCGGTCCCGGGAAATAGGTCACCGTGGCACGCGATAGCTCAGTAGCGGGGTCCACAACCCAAAGGCATTGAGCACCCAGATACAGACGACGACCACCACGACGACGTTGAGAATCGTCTTTATGCTTCCAGCCATGGGAATAAAGTTGTTGATCAGCCACAACACCACTCCGACTACGATCAGGGTCAGAACAAGTGAAACCAATGGCATAGAGGTAATGTTTTCCTTTCTGTGAACGCTCTCTCGCATGGCTCGGAGCGTTGGTCGCCGAGCCCCGCACGCGAGCATCGATCACAACTACTCGACCGACGCGGCGGATTGGAGAAGTTGATCCTCGATCACCTTCGAGGTCAACGGTCGCCCATTGCCGCCCATCAGGACGAGCGTGTAGAGTTTACCCGGAGCCAAGCTGAGGTTCCGGATTCGCACGGCGTTGGTGTTACTGCCAGCGGTCCGCACGTCGATTTCGGTAAGCACGGGATCCACTTCCAGATAGCTGGTGGCGTCCTTGAACTCGACTCCATCGATCAAAGCATCTCTGTTGCCGGCGGAATAGAGGTCAACTTTTTTGACGCCTGGCGCTGCGTGGATCACGCGAATCTTCGCCTTTCCAGGTCCGGGTTGCACCAGATCGTCAGTGATCGGATTCAGCATCGGCAGGCCGTTCGGGCCGTTCATCGCAACGACGGTATAGTGCTTGCCGGCAGTGGGACTTTCGCTATTGGTGGTGAGCGGGTTCCCAAAGTCGTTCCCGGCGGCGTAGAGCTTGAACTCTCCGCGGTCCGCTGGGATTTCGGCATACGGCGACGCGGCCAAAGAGGCGACGTTCGAAAATGCGCTCACGTCCCCAAAGTACAGATCCTTCGGCGAGGGTGTGGCGTTTATGAAACGAACCAGCGCCTTGTCCTCGGCCTTGGCGACTACCCCAGAAGGCGCTGTCGATGTAGCTCCGCCGGAAGTCGTCTGGCTAGGTTCGGTGGTTGCTTTGCTGCACGCCGCCAATCCGAGGATTGCCGCAACGCTGATCGGTAGAGCAGCTGTCTTGATGAAAGTCATTAGTTTCGATCTCCTTCTTATCTCCACCGGCCTTGGCGGAGGTGATATCGATTACCTTTCTTTTCCCACCGGGGCTCCACCCACACGGCGCGTGACCGGGGACGGTGGTCCCAACGGCCTGGCACCCAGGCGTATGCGCCGCTGTTCCAGCCCCAGTAGCCATTGATCCAGACGTAGTCCGCTCCGGGAGCAGGACCGAAAGTCTCCACTCGAAGGGGTGGCGGCGGTGTGGAGGCGTAGTATGAGACTCCCACGCCTTCGCAGCCCGCCAGGGAAAGTAGCCCAAACGACAACGACAACAACAATGTGCCTTTCATGAACGCCTCCCGGAAGCGGTTATGCACTTAGGCGGCCAGAACAGGAAGTGATTGCTGTCTATGAACGGATCGTGATCAGGTGCTGCAAATTTTGCGCGGCCTTACGGAATCTGCCGTGCTCGCACCACAAAACGCTTCGGTGCGTTCCCGACATATTGAAACGGGTAGCAGGTCACCATCGTCAGCGTATTTTCGGACTGCGGCTCGAGGACGCTCGTGTTTTCAGGCTGGACGATCATCATCTCTTCGACTCGATACTTGAAGATGCCGTCGAGTGTGAAGAAATCGATTACGTCGCTCTTCTCCAGGTGTCTTAACTCGCGGAAGAAAGTGTCGCGATGCCCCGCGATGGCAACGTTTCCGGGCTGTCCGGGTAGGGCGGTCGTGGGAATGTGCCCGACCGCCAGTTGAAGAGTCCGGTCGTCGGCACCTTCACGGACCATGGCGGAAAGGTGAAGCCTGGGAATCGAAATCCGTCCAATCGCGGAGCGGGGTAGCGTTTTGTTGCCGGCCTGAAGCGTGGTCGCAGGCGTGGCTACCACGGGCGAAGCTTCTGGTCGCGCAGTCTGGTCGAACGCCCACCCTTCGTATGCCTGGTAGACCCTACGTTCAAAGTAAGAATAGGAATAGATGCCAAGACAAGAAACCGAGACGAGCAGGAGCAAGCCCCGCAGTGCGAGCCTTCCGTAAGATCGTTGTCGCAGTATGAATTGGACCTTCATTGTTGCCCTGCTTGCCGCCACTCCGGCAGGAGATAGCTGGTGCGGGCGTGCACAATCACTTTTCGGTCCGGTCCCGCCACGGCAACCTTGACAGACCTCAACGCAGCTCTATCGTTGACGCGTGCAGGCACGTAGCCGATGGTGTAGCGATTGCGAATATCCTTTGCTATCTGGCGGCAGATTTCGATCACCTCCGGCGCCTCTTTGGGAAAGAACGCCTCGCCGCCAGTGGTCTTCGCCAAACGGCGCAAGAGCGCAGGATTGCGGTCCGGATCGTTTTCGTCGAAGATCCCGACGGTGTAAATGGTAGCGCGCGATTCCCGCACCAGCGCCACTACGTCCTTGTACTGGTTGGAGCTGGCGTTGTCGCCTCCGTCGCTCACCAGCACCAGCGTTTTCTTGTCCTGTTTGCCGGATTCCAGGTGCCTCAGGGAGAATACTATCGCGTCGTAGAGCGCTGTCCGGCCCTCCGCGAAGCCCATCGTGAGGGCAGCCTGCAATTTCCCGGCGTCGGCGGTGAACGGAGTATCGGCCGGGAGTCCACCGCTAACGATGTCGTTGAAGTGCGTCACAAAGACTTCGTCTTTGGGATTACTGGCGCGAACGAACACCAACCCCGCAGTGATGACTTCGGTGCGCTTCGAGCGCATGCTTCCGCTATCGTCGATCATCAGGCCCACGGTGACGGGAAGGTCATCGCTGGCAAACTGAGAAATCGTCTGAAGCTTCCCATCCTCGAAAATCCTGAAGTTCTCCCTTTTTAGGTTGGCAACGAAACCACCGTTCCGGCTCTTAACGCCAACGTCGAGCAATACCAGTTCGGCGTGCGCGCTAATCCGGTATTCTCCCTCCTGCGCCAGCGTCAACGCGCCGAAGAGAAGGACTGCCGGAGCAAGAATGGATATGCGCATCTCTCCTGCATTTAGACTACACGGCGGACCAGTGTGTTTCAGTCCACTTGGCCGGAAACAGTTCTTGATCGTGCGAATCTAACTGCCGGAGACTCATGTTATGAATTCAGTCCGCGAACTTCTAATCGACGAAATGCGAGATTTGTACGACGCCGAAAAGCAGTTGGTAAAAGCCCTTCCAAAAGTGGCAAAGGCGACGTCCAGCCCCGAATTGGGGGAGGCGGTGACAAAGCACTTGGAGCAGACCCGCGGCCATGTGGAGCGTTTGGAGAGGGCGTTTGAGATCCTCGGCGCGAAACCTAGAAGCAAACCCTGCCAAGCGATGAACGGCCTGATCGAGGAGGCGCGGGAAACGATGGAAGAGGACATGCCGCAGCACGTGCTCGATTGCGCCCTCATTTGCGCCGCGCAGAAAGTGGAGCACTACGAAATCGCCGGCTCCGGTACAGTCAAGGCGTGGGCAACGGCGCTCGGCTTTGACAATGTTGCTGAACTGCTCGATGCGACCCTACAGGAGGAGAAGGCGGCCAATGACACGCTGACCGATATCGCTGCCGCGGTTCTGACGAAAACCGACTCTCCGGAACAGGACGTGCCGGGCGAACACGCGTCCAAAAAACGAGCGGGCAGCTATTCCACTGTGGCGGCCCCGCGCCGGCACGCAGAATGAGCACGAGGAACGCAAGTTATTGCCATGACCCTTGCAAGAATTACGCGGGAATGCTTCCGCCGGGGCGCAAATCCTTGGGCGCAATGGGTTTGTAGATTGGAACTCAATCTGCCCCTGAACAGTTAGCCCGCCTCCGACACGAAGGCGTGCAGATTTCGATTCATGGAGGAAAGACAGAATGAAAAATCCGCGGGTAGTTACTGCGTTGGGAATCGGGCTGGTTTCGGTTTGGCTGATGTCTACGGCACAAGCCGATGAATGGGACAAGAAGACCACGATCACGATCAGCGAGCCGGTTCAATTGCCAACGGTTGTTCTTCAACCAGGCACTTATGTAATGAAGCTGCTTAACTCGGCGTCTGACCGGCATGTGGTTCAGGTATTCGACAAGGATCAGAAGGAAGTCATCACCACCATCATGGCGATTCCAAACTACCGGCTGCAGCCGACCGGCAAGTCGGAATTCGATTTCTGGGAAGTACCGGCAGGTCAGCCCAGGGCGTTGCGGGCATGGTTCTATCCGGGCGACAGTTTCGGGCAGGAATTCGAATATCCGAAGAATCTTTCGGCCCAGATTGCCTCATACACCCATGTGACGGTACCAACCGCCTCGGAAAGTCCGGCGAATATAGAATCTCCTCGGGTTGAGCCGGCCAGCCAGAACGCCAAGAGCGCCGAATTGCATACCAGAACTCCCACACAGGCGTCCGCCGTAGTGCCGCGTCCGATCCCCACTCCGGCTCCCCTCGCAGCGCGGCCGGAACCCGAGCCTCAGCCGGTTCAGTTAGCTCAGGCGACGCCGCCTCCGGCTCCCCAGCCATTGGCCACTCCTTCGGAACTGCCGCGGACTGCGAGCTTTTTACCCCTGGTAGGGCTTATCGGATTAGCGTCGCTGGCCGCCTTTGGCCTTACGCTGGGTCGTAAGTCGATTCGGTAGGGCTGATCGCGTTTTTCGGAGGGCCCAGATTGTGTCAGAGGCGGAGGACAGTCTGGGACAACCCGGGCAGTGCGTCGTTTGAAGCTTAGGCTTCGGTCGCACTGCCCATCTTTAGTTTACGTTGGACCAGTCGGCACAACCGCTCCCGCGCACCACGTCCTGAATTGCGAAATTCAGGACTTTCGCAGCGCGATTCTGCGGCGGCTTCTTCCCGCATCACGGTTTTCCGAGCCTGCTGGTTTTGGCGGTTTTGCCCGAATCCGGTTTTACCATCCCGGTCCTTAGTGCAATGGTCCCAAGGGCGGAGCCGATCGCTTGTGCTGCGGTCCCGAGAATCCCGTCCGTATTCCTTGTTCTTAGCTGCGCCATGCCTATCTGTAACATAGCTCCTCCCGAGTCGGAAGGAGCCCCGCCAAAGTTCCACAAGCCGTGCCTTTCGCTTACACGCTGTTAACGGAAAATTAAGGCGTCGTCCGACCGTGGCGCGTCCGCTGGACGGCCCTGCCGCGGAACCTGGGTGGCGGCGGACGGATTCGGGATCCACACCGTCACCTGGTGCGATGCGCCATCGTCGGCGAGTTGGATGGATCCGCCTTCGGCACGTTGGCCGTCGACTTCGATCACGCCCGCGTCGGCGCCAGCACCGCGACGTACAGCGATCTCATACACCGCCGACCGGTGCCGATAGGTGATATCGAAACCTGCCCAATCATCCGGGATTACGGGCACAATCGAGAGGATCGGGCCACGGAGCTTGAATCCGAGCACCTGCTCGATCCAGATTCGATACATCCAGCCCGCCGAACCCGTGTACCAGGTCCATCCGCTTCGCCCCAATCTGCCGTCCGCCGAAGAAACATCGGCTGCGACCACGTAGGGTTCTCCGCCGTAGCGTTCCACGGCCTTCGGATCGCGCGTGCTTTCCACGGGGCTCATCATCTTGAGCAGGCGCACTGTGGAATCACCATCTCCCATCCGCGCGTACGCCAAGGCCATCCACAGTGCGCCGTGAGTATATTGGCCGCCATTTTCCCGAACGCCCGGCGGATAGCCCATAATGTAGCCGGGATGCGGATCGGAGTGATCGAAGGGAGGCGTGAACAACAGCGCCAGCCGGTTCTCTTCGTCCACCAGGCGGCTCCATGCCGATTCCATGGCCCGGCGTGCCCGGGCTGGATCGCAAGCTCCGGAGATCACTGCCCAGGATTGCGACAGGGAGTCGATCTTGGCCTCCGGACTGGTGTGAGACCCGAGTGTGGCGCCGTTGTCGAAGAAACCGCGGAGATACCACTCGCCATCCCAACAGGAGCGCTCCAGAGCGGCGGCAAGCTGGGCGGCGCGTTCCAACGCCTGCCCCGCCTGGCGGTTCTCCAGGAACCGCGCGAAAGACTGGAGGACAGCGTGCAAAAACATCGCCAGCCACGCGCTCTCGCCGCGGCCTTCAATGCCGACGCGATTCATCCCGTCGTTCCAGTCGCCGGCGCCAAATAACGGAAGACCGTGAGCGCCGAGGCGCCAGGCCCGGTCGAGGGCCCGTAGGCAATGTTCCCGAATGGACCCGGCATGCGAGGAACACGCGGCCACGAATACGCGTTCCTGCTCCGTCTCCCCGAGCGTCGGGGCTTCCAGAAATGGAATCTTCTGATCCAGAATCCCTGCGTCCCCAGTCACGTCCACATAATGGGCCACCACGTAGGGCAGCCACAGCAGGTCATCGGAGCATCGCGTTCTCACGCCCAAGCCGGTCTCTGGATGCCACCAGTGTTGAACGTCTCCTTCGATGAACTGGCGTGCCGCCGAGTCGAGAATGTGAGCCCGCGTTAGTTCCGGGGCGATGTAGAGAAAGGCCAGGCTGTCCTGCAATTGATCGCGGAATCCGAACGCGCCGCTGGATTGGTACAAGCCGGAGCGCCCCCAGAACCGGCAGCTCAAGGCTTGATACGGAAGCCAGCGATTCAGCAAGAAATCAACGGAGAGGAGCGGCGTGTGCACCTGCAGGGCGCCCAGCTTCTGATCCCACCACTGCCGCGTTGAGGCCAGCGCCTGCTCCACCTCTCCGGCGGAGTGGTAGCGGCTCACCAGCTCGCGCACCGCCTCCACGGTCTCGGCTTGTCCCAGTAGAAATGTCACTTCGGCCTGCTGCCCCGGCTCGATAGCCAGCAAGAGCTGAAGCGCGGCGGCGGGATCGAGACCCGCTCCGGTGCGATTGTCCAGCCGCGTCCGCTCCAATCCGGCCGGCTTTGACGCCGAACCATTGCGGCCCAGGAACTGAGTGCGATCGCCGGAATATGAAGCCGCCCGGGGACTCGCCGCCACGAACGCTATCTGGCCGGCATAGCTGCCGGTCCACTCTTGTTTTGCCAGAAGCGCACCGGACGGCTCGTCGTGAGACGTCTGAATATGCAGCTGCTGGTCTTCGCGGACCGAACCGAGCACCCACTCCGCGAAATACGTGATCGTGAGACGCCTCGCCCGCGCCGAATCGTTTCGCAGGCGCAGCCGGTACCCCTTGACAGGATCGTTGACCGCCACGAACACCGTCAACTCTTGTCCAATCCCGTGGCTATTGTGCTCGAAGACCGTATAGCCCTGGCCGTGGCGAGCCCGGTAGGCATCCTGCTCGCGGATCGGCAACGGAGTCGGCGTCCACAGGACACCGCTCTCGTCGTCGCGCAAATAGATGATCTCTGACTGCGGATCGCTGACCGGATCGTTGTGCCATGGGGTCAGCCGGTTGGTCTGGCTGTTGCCGCGCCACGTGAATCCCAGGCCGCTCTCGCTCACCATCGCGCCGAAGGTCGAGCTCGCCATCACGTTCACCCACGGCGTCGGAGCCTGCCTTCCGCGCGTGAGATAGATCGCGTATTCGCGTGCGTCCGGAGTGAATCCACCCAACCCGTTGAAATACGGCAATTCGAGAAACGGCAAGGTCCGGGAAGGCGATTCTTGCGTGCCGCCCGAGGGCACAAACGACGGCAGCGCGGGCGGTTCAGCGGCAATTACGAGTTGCTGTTGCAGCGAACCCCGACCGCCGTGCAGAATCGCGCTGGCGGCAGCAAACAGCAGAGTCCGATGTTCCTCGGGAATGGCGCTCCAATCGCGCAGGAATACGCCACCGGGCTTTTCCAACTCCGACACCGAGGCGTGAGCCTCTATCTGACGCGTGAGCAGCTGATGCAACGGACGATGATAGCCAGGAGCCTCCTGGTTCAGAATGATCACATCGGCCTGAAAGCCTCGCAGCCTCCAATACGCGCGCGCCAATAATGTTTCACGCATCATCGGGAGGTGCCGCGCATCCGACACCGTGACGGCCAGGATTGGAAGATCGCCCGAGATTCCATAGGCCCACAACGCCGACTGGCCCAGTCGGTTCCGAACCAGCCGGTCTCTCGGCGGCCGCAGCCGCGAATTGGGATAGAGCAGATGGCTGGCAAGCTGCTGGAAACGGTGGGCTGCGGCGGGCCCTACCCCCAGGTAGCGGAATTCGAGTTGCGCCCGGGTCCATGCCATCTCGAAGGCGCGAGCCACGGATTCCCCGCGTTGATACTTGGCGATCAAGGTCAGCAGCAGGTCGCGGGATGGGGCGGCGATCGTCAGAAAATCCAGCTCCCACCGCCCGCGCGGCTCGAGCGTTACGCGGCAACGCAGGCTGAAGATCGGGTCGAGCACGGCCCCCGCCGATCCGCTGAGATCCCGGTGCAGCGCCGCCGGCAGGTCCGTCGTACCGGCGCGGCCCAGAAACTCCGCGCGGTCCGTTTCATGCTGAATTTCGCCCTTCGCGCCGACCAGAACGTGGGCCGCCCAAATGGGCGGTTCATCCGGCGAGCGGAGGCGCCGTCGCGCGATCAAAACGCCGTCACTATGCCGCTCCGTCTCCACGAAGATCTTGCCGAAAGCCGGGTGGAAAACGTCATTCCGGTGCGGCGCCAGCGCCAGTTCGGCATAGCTGGTGAACTCCAGTTGCCGGGTACGCGTCGAACGATTCGTGACCGTGACCCGGCGCAGCTCCACGTCGTCCTCGGCGGCCACCGTCACATCCATAACGGTTTGGATTCCCTGGAACCGCCGCTGAAACTCCACCCGGTCGGCAGAGAAGCTGACCGAGCTGGTCCCCAACCGCCCTCCGGCAGGCTGATGCGCCGAGGCCCAGATCGCTTGCGACTGAAGATCACGAATATACAGAAAGCTCCCCCACGCATCGCGTGTCGGATCGGAGCGCCAGCGGGTCAGGTCAAAGCCGTTCCAGCGGCTGTATCCGCCCCCGGCGTTCGTCACCATCAGGGAATAGCGTCCGTTGCCCTGGAGGTGCACGCGAGGGAAGGCGGTATCTTCCCGCCACATCCGTTCATCTGGCTCCTGGACGACGGCTGGACGGATCGGAGCTGTCCAGTCCTCACCCTCCTCATCCGGCAGCCGGACAATCGGGAGACGTTCGAACAAAAGCGATTCCACTGCGCGGATGCGAACGTCGCTATGAAAGCGCTGCTGCATCACGCCCCCGTGCAGCAGGTTGTCCAGCGCAAGCAGGCTCATGCCCTGGTGATGCGCCATATAGGCGTAGATGACGACGCCCGGACGGCCATCCTTTTGAGCCTCCCGGCCGAAATCAATCGACTCGTAGAAACCCATCGGGCCGTCCAGATGGAGGCGCTGCAAGTGTCTGAGGTTCTCGATCGAGTCGTCCGGATCGATCGGCAACGCGAGCATGGTAGCGTAGGGCGCCACCACCGGATCGTCTTCCGGCGCCGATTTCATCGCAAGTGCGGGAACTCCAAAATCGCGGTACTGGTAGGTCTGATGGACGTCCAGCGCGCTGTAGCCCGATTCGGAAATGCCCCAAGGCACCCCTTTCTCCCGGCCATACGCGATTTGAAGCTGGATTGCGCTGCGGCAGGCGTAGTCCAGAAGCGAGTTGGCGAAGGTCCGGGTGAACAGAAGCGGCATCAGGAACTCGAACATCGTGCCGCTCCAGGAGAGCAGAGCTTTGCCGCGGCCGACAGACGCCAGCGGCCGACTGAGCGTGAACCAGTGTTCGGTCGGGACATCTCCCTTGGCGATCGCGACCAGGCTCGCCAGACGGCATTCGCTCGCCAGCAGGTCGTAATGGCTGGGGAATTCCAGCGGCCCACCCACGGCGTAGCCGACGCCAAACAGACGACGGGCGGCATCGTAAAGGAAACGCATGTTGACGCCGTCGCTGAACCGGCCAACGGCCCGGGCTAGGTCCCGCATCCGGCTTACCGCATCGGAAGCCGCCTCTTGTGCCCGCTGATACTCCGCCGCCAGTTGGTCGAGCCAGGCGGACGCTTCCGGCCGCAGCCCGGTCTTTCCACGCCAGGCCAGAACCGCATCCACCGCCGTCGGCGCGCCCTCAGCGGCGAGCGTAGCCAGTGACGGCACCTCGGCTAGCGCGCGGCGGCGGGTCTTCACCGCGTCGTCGGCCAGGTCCCGGAGGAAGGAATCGGGTGGCTGGGTCAGTGTTTCCATCCAGGGCAAATAACGGTCCACGATTTCGATCCAGGAGCTCAGCTCCCGCGCCAAGCGTGAAATCCAATACCCGCGCTCGTCGCCCGGTTCCTGCCAGCGCCGCGCGTCGTGCAATTGCTGAACCGGGCCCAACGCTGCCCGCAAGCGGCTGATGAGCACATGTCCTTCGGCGGTTCCCCGGAATAGACGCCGCAGCGCCTCAATGGGCACAGCCAGAGACGCATCTAGCCCGCACGCCTCGCGCAGGACCGAAAGCGTGTCCGCCATGCCTCTGAGGCAAACCGAACCCATCAGCGGCGTGTTCATCCGGTCGTTGCATCCTTGCTCGAGAACCCACAAGGTGGCGATCAAATTGCCGCTATCGACGGTGGAGACGTAGCGTGGGATGAGCGGCTGAAGGGTCTTCGTGTCATACCAGTTGAGCAGGTGCCCTTCGTAACGCTCCAGGCGATCGACCGTGGCCATGGTCTGAGCGCAGCGCCGTAAAAAGTCGTCGATGGTAAGGTAGCCGAAATCGGTCGCCGAAAGCGCCGAGGCAAGCCACAGCCCGATATTGGTAGGCGACGTGCGCTCTGCGATTTCCACGCGCAGCGCCAATTGTGAGTTATCGGGAGGCAGCCAGTTTCGCTCGGGGCCCACCAGATCGTCGAAGAACCGCCAGGTCCGGCGCGCCACGCCGCGCAAAAACAGGCTGTCGGGACGAGTGATCTGGGCTTGCCGGCTCGAGGTCGAAGTACCGGAGAGCCAGTGCAACAGCGCCGGCGAGGCGATCCAGAGGGCGAGGAACGCGGAACCCGGCACGAACGCGCCTTCGGCATGGAGCACGATGATTAGTCCGATGGATATGGCGCTGATTACCAGCATCTGCCGCAGCGTAGAGCTGAGGTGCTGGTGTGCTTCCGTCCCGGTGGTCTCAGCGGTCTGCCATTCCAGGAGTTGGCGATGGCTGAAGCGGCGCCGGTAGAATACGCGCCCGATCGCATCCACGGCGATCCAGGCCTGATGCGGCAGGAACGCGATCCCCACTAGGGCGCGCACCAGCTCGTCGGCCGCACCCCGCCAGCCGGATACCGTACCCTGCAACCACCGTGCCAGGCGATCCAGCAGCGGGGCCAGCGCCGGAATTACGACGGCTAGGCCCACCACCAGGCTCCACACCCCAGGGGCCGCTGAAATCAGCCAGCCAAACAGCAGCAGAAGTAGGGAGGCCACCGGCACCAGGCTTCGACGCAGATTGTCCAGGATACGCCAGCGTTTCATGATCGAGAGTGGATTCGGCTCCCGTCCTCCCCCGGCCAGAGGCACTTCTGGAAAGATCCAGGGTGCGATCTGCCAATCGCCGCGAATCCAGCGGTGCTGTCGCTTGCTGTAGCTGATGTAGTCGAGCGGCAGGTTCTCGAAGAGCTCGATGTCGCTCGCTAGGCCCACTCCGGTGTAGGCGCCTTCAATCAGATCGTGGCTCAACAGCGTTTCGTCCGGGAAGCGATTCTCCAAAATGGCGCGGAAGGCTCGCACGTCGTAGATCGCCTTGCCGTGAAAGATTCCTTCCCCAAACAGGTCCTGATGCGCGTCGGAGACGGTCTGGCAGTACGGGTCGGTCCCGGCGGTGTCGGCGAAGATGCGCGTGAATCGCGTGGCCGTCGCGCCGGGAAGCGCGATGCTGACCCGAGGCTGGATAATAGTGAAGCCGCGCCGCCGCACCCGCGTGGCAGGATCGATCTCGACGCGATTCAAGGGATGCGCGATGGTTTCCACCATTCGCCGAGCCGTACCGGGCGGCAACTGGGTGTCGGCATCGAGGGTGATCACATAACGAACCGGCATGGGCAGGCGGCCTTCCACGCGCAGGTGATCCGATCCAGCGCCGCAAAGGTAAGCGTTCAACTCTTCGATCTTGCCGCGCTTGCGCTCCTGCCCGATCCACATCCGTTCCGTCTCGGACCAGACCCGCTCCCGGTGGAACAATAAGAACCGTCCGTGGGGGTAGCGGGCGTTCAGACCGGCGATGCCTTCCCGTGCGGTTTGCAGTAGCGTCGCGTCGTCCGTCATGAACCGGCGGGGCGCGTCCGCGAAGTCCGATAAAAGGCCGAAGAAGAGATTCGGTTCCCGGTTGGCCAGAAATCGTACCTCTAGCTTTTCGATCTCCCGGCAAACGACCTTTTGGCTCGAGAGCATCATCGGCACCACTACCAAGGCGACATGCTCGGGTGGAATGCCGTCCCGAAAGTCCATTTTCGGCAAGGGGTCCGGCGGAAGCAAGGAGATAATCAGGGCATTGAGGATCTGGATGGATAGCTCGCTCAGGGGGAACACTGCCAGCGCGCCGAGCGCCGCCAGCATAGCAAATTGCCGAACGTCGGCATCCCAAGCAAGAGCCAAGCTAAGCGCTATGAAACACGCCGTAAGGCCGATCACGCCACCTTGGTAGTTCGCCGTTGCGCCGCGCCGTAACGCCCTCTCTAGGCGGATTCGAAACGGAACCCGCGAACCGGTTTGCACTTCCAATTGAGTTACGCCATCGGCCAGCAAATAGAAGGCCGCGTAGCGGGGTTGCGGGTCTCCGGCCTGCTTCGCCAGCTCCACCGCCCGCCGGGCGACATCTGGTTCGCTGGTCCCGCTGTGCCTGGATATCCGCTCCACCACGCGGCGGCACAGATCGCGTGTGGTGAAATCGCTCAGGGCATACCCTGGATCATTCCGCAATTGCGCCTCCACCAGGCTGACCGCTTCGAATACCTTGGTGAAATCGATTCGTGACAACGTGCGCATACTTCCGAATGCGTTGGTTGTGAGAACCCGCTCCGCCGCCTCCTGAGTGTGCTGGCTTCGAATCAGTTCCGTGGTCGAGGTCGTGAATCGTTCTTCGATCCAGTGCTGGAACGGCGCAAGCGCGCTTTCCTCATCTTGCAGGTGTTCCACTAGAGATGTGACGAAGTAAGGTTGAAGCGCGCTTGGCTCAGTCTCCATTCGGCCCAGCATGCGGTCGAATTCATCCCCGCCGAGGCGGGTGCTGGCGGCAAGCCGGTTGGCCCACAGGTAGGCCGCCTCCCGAAGGTGCTGCGCCCGGTTGACGCGCGCGCCCAGCTGCCGCAACGCTTCAATCAGGGCCATCCGGAGAAGCAGTGGGAAGAGCCACAGCTCGGCGGTGGTGAGTGGCCTGATCCGCTGGTACTCGCGAAGCCACTCCGAGACTGTGGCCTCGTTCAGGGAATGGTCCGTGCGAGCCACCAACTCCTGAGCCAGATCGTATCCCGGGGCGAGCGTGGGAAGCATCTTGGAATAGTCTCGCGGGAGATGCCGTCGAATCTCGGCGAGCTGGGTTCGGACCAGATACGCGTTGTCGAGCAACCACTCGGCAGCCGCGGTCAGCGCGTGGCCCAAACGTGCGGCGCCCGCCAGGTCTAAACGCGCGGCCTCCAAGGCTCTTTCGTTCTCCCGAAGCCGGGAGAAAATATCGAATTTCGACTCGTCCAGACTATCGCGGCGCTCAGCGCATAACCGAGCCCAGTGCTGCGGCGAACCGCCTTCCAGTGTGCCGGACCCTGCCTCCACATCTACTGGGTACAGGCTCTCCGCTTCCTCGCGTAACACAAACACCGCCGGGGATCCAGTGGCTTGGAGGCGCTTGACGATCGCTTCCGCCCGCGACACTTCTGCCTCGGCGACGATTAGCGACTCGCCGTCCAACCGCAAGCCGGCGTAACACGCCATCGCCTTGGGTACGGGAGCGGTTGGGCGAAGAAAGAAAGACTTTCGGCTCTGTTTTAGCACTGCCCGGAATGCTTTTTCCGCCTCCCCCTCTTCCGCCGCCGAGTAGAAACTAAGGACCACACGGAATGGCCTGGCCTTCATGTGGCGCTCGAATCGGCGCCCGTCAACGAGCCCGGCCCCTCACAGCGTGCGTCAAGAGGGCAAAGAAAAAGAGCACGGCGAAAACAAGGCCCGAAGTCCTCACAGACGGCGGCGCGGGATATCCGGAAATGGCTATGGTCGCTCCAGGCAATGACAATAAAGCAAATAAGATCGTCCATCCGAGCATGCCTCGTCTCCCTGAGATAGCCATCGCAACCGGAGGGCCACCCACTGTGTCCAAGGCTTTTCAATGCCGTCCAGGCGGGCAACGCGTGAGTCGGGAAATTTTAGCGGTGGTGGAGTGCAGAAATTGCGTGGAAGTGATCCGCAGCATCTTCCCAGTACTTTCGGCATGTTGCCGCAGGATGCGCCGCCGGCACTCCCCGCACGGGAGACGCCGGGTGCCATCAACGTGGAAGCTGGGAAATCCCTCAACGAAGTGGAACGGAGCTATATCCTGCTGACACTGAAGAGTACCGACAACAACAAGAAACGCGCGGCAGAAATTCTGGGGATCGCCGCACGTTACACAGCCGGTTGGCCATGTTTGCCGAGGAGAACGATAAAATGGAAAAGACACGCGGATCCGGCGCAGCCGGATCCGCGTAAAACGCCGCCCGCCTAATTCTTCTTAAACGGAGCGTACTTGTTCAGCGCGGTGTAGATCGGGGTCGCGCTGGCCGGGGGAGTCACGCTTCCGTGCAGGATCTCCTTCTGCGTGACGGCGTGGTGATAAAGCTTCTGGTTGTCATCGTTGTCTGGACGAAGCGTTGCTCCTCCGAGTGATACTCCGGCAAAGACGCCTCTCGAGCGGGACCACGCCAAAATCTCGGCATGCATCATGGCGTCCGTTCGAGCCTCCGCCGAACGCCCGACCGGTCCGGCCATGACACTGGCGTCGCCACCGAGCGTAAACTTGTCTTCCATCAATTTATCCATGCCGCGTTGGTTCATCACCACAAACACGAGATCAGTCTCGCCGGCGCCGATCTGCAGTCCAATGCTCCCGCCCTCGATTCGAACGGTGGACGGCGCAGTCCAGCCTACCGCACTCTGACTCCGGCAGGTCAATACGCCTTTGCCGTACTTTCCGCCGACGATAAACCCAACCCGCTTCAGATTGGGAACGATCCCTACGCACTGCGCTTTCTCCAGCAGGTCCTGCGGGATGTCGTTGTCCCCGGCTCCCATGATTTCGTTCAGGACCACCGCGGATTCATGGATTCTCTTGGTGTGCTCGTCGACTTCGTTCTCCCCGAACAAGGGCAACACCATTAACGCGGACAGAAAAACTCGTTTCATAAATTACTCCTTTGAGATCGGAAATTCTTAAGCAGCCTTGTGTTTGCCAGTCACAAACAGTGTTCCGGACCGGAGAGGGGCGGTACGCTTCTTTTCGATGTGCGAGCGGGCATCGCGCCGGGCGCGCAGCAGACGGATGCGGATCGCAGTTTCGCTGACGCCCTTTTCCCGGGCGATCTCGGCGGTGGTCGCACCGTTAATGGATTGCTCCAGCAACAGGCGGTCCGACGGACGGCACAGTGTAAGGACGCGCGCGATATCGATGGCCGCAAGATCGATGCCCGCCGTCCTATCCTCGTGCTCCAGCAGGGTTTGATTGACCAGCTCCCGGCGAATGAGGCTGCGATACACGTTTAACGCGATCGTATTGACCCAGGTCACAACCAGACTCTCGTTGCGTAACTGACGGAGGCGTTCCCATCCTCGCACCCAGGCAGCCTGAGCCACTTCGTTGGCATTATCCCGCTGCACGCCTCGCGATAACAGGAATCGCACCGTAAGGTCGAATCCGCGTTTATAGGCTTGCCCATATCCGTCCCTGGTCATTCGATTTCGAAGCCCCTTCCTCCTCTGTCTAGGCATTTCATAGACCAGCCCGCCGAAGTGTTCACATCAAACCGCTTAAGACTTTTCGGAAACGTCCGGCACGTTTGCCGAAGCGCAAGTTTTGCCCTTGCGCGCAGAATCTGCGCAGACACGAATGCGTTCGCAACTCGGCAAGTAGCCTCTTTCCCAAGGCAATTAAGCCACCATGTACTAGAGCGTTGGGCAGAGGCGAAGAAGCTACAGCATGCTTTCACTAATCTTGCTTGTGGTTTCTTTTTTTGGGAGCCTTCCGTCCTGGCCCTACAGCCGCGGATGGGGTTACTATCCTAGCGGAACGTTGGCGACTGTGCTTTTGATTGTGTTGTTCTTGGCTGATGGGTTGGATCCAGCTTGGAATAAGGCGGCGGGGACGCGACTCGCCGCCTTAATTCGGTTTACCTATCGGTCCGCAGATGATTCTGCACTGAAAACACGTTGGGAACGGTTTTGGCCCGAATGCCGGCCAGGTCGCGGTCCGCGGCGTTCGCCACCATGCCCACCAGCGTGACATGCCCGTTCTTGACGATAATGTGGATCGATGGAACAGCCTGGAACCCGTATCGATCCAGTCCATCCGTTCCGTAGATTTCCCGGAAGACGGCGCGACGGATCTGGTCGTCCATGGACGAGAGCGGCAGCACTTCGATGGTGTTGACGACGCGGCTAACACCTTCGATATCCTTCACCACCTTCTCCGCATCGGATTTCAGGGTAGGCCGCGTCACTTCTCCGAAAAGGGTAACCGTTCCACCATCCACGCGATACGCCAGATTGTCGAAGACTCCGTAATAGGGCAACGTAACCAGCTCATGCCGCACTTCACGCGTGACCCGATCCGGAGCGCCGTTGGTTTCCGCAGCGCCTGCCAAAACGGAAAACGCCAGCATCGTGGGGACGATCAATTTCGATGTATATTCAGACATTGGACTTTTCTCCCGCTGGTTAGATCTCCCCAACGCGTGTTTGTTTCGCGCCCGAGGGATTTCGGCCAGCGAGTTGCCAATGAATCGGGCATGGAGACGTTATGACCAAAACCATTGGAGTAGTCCTGATTGTGCTGGGCTTAATCGGCATCGCTTGGGGAAGTTTCACGTACACAACCAAGGAGAAGGTTGTCGATCGGGGTCCGATTGAAGCAACGCGCGACAAGCAACACACCGTTCCCGTTTCTCCGATCGCCGGAGCCGTGGCGTTGCTTGGTGGAATCGCGCTGGTGGTTACCGGAAAGAGGTAAAGCGTGCGCACTGCCGCGGACGGAGAGCAAGCGCCTGAGAGAGACTCGCTGATCATCTTCTCAGGCCCTGCTCGCACGCCACTGCCGGAGCCCCAATGCACTAGAAGGCTACTTCTCCGCGCCGCTCGAAGGCGTGGTCTTGTTGGATCCACTTTCCGGAACCCACAGCTTCACTTCCACGCGCCGGTTCATCTTGCGCCCGTCGCGGGCCTTGTCATCCGCCACAGGCAACGCATAGCCCGAACCGAGCATGGAAATGCTGCGGACCGGAACCTGGTACTGGTTCGTCAAATAGCGAGCTACCGCCTGGGCGCGGCGCTCGCTCAGGGCTTCGTTGTAAGTCGCCGAGCCGCTCTTATCGGTAAAGCCCTGCAGCTCGATCATGTAACGATCCACGCCCTTTGCCTGGTTGCCCAGCTCGTCGAGTTGCGCCTTCGCGTCCTCGCTCAGCGTATCCTTATCAAAACCGAACAGAACCGATTCCGACTTCGCAATGTGGAACTTATTCATCGATTGCACGGTCTGATCCATACGGTTCAGGCCCTGCTCGACGAACACGCGCGCGCCGTCAGCCGCCTGGCGGGCTGCATCCGCGGATTGCTGCGCGGTGCCCGCCTTCTGATCCGCCCTTTTGGCGGCCTCGCCTGCCTGCGTTGCCTTGGCGTCGGTGTCGCTTAGCTTCTCCTTGGTCTTCGACAGATCGCCATCGATGCCTTCGATCTGAGTTCCCTGTGTCGCGATTGTTTTGTCCTGTTCGGTGTTCTTGCTCTCCGTGCCGCCCACTCTCTGCTCCACTGGAGCAATCGTTTTGGCGACATATTTCTTGGTGGCGCATCCCGTGCCTAGAAGACTGAGAACAAGCCCAGTTGTCATCATTCCTATGGTTTTCAATTCATTTCTCCTTTCGTCTTTTTTCCGTTGCGGCCGGTAGACTCTGCCGTGCGGGACGCCGAGAACAATTAACCTCTTCCCTGCAACCTATTGACGTTTTGAAGCGCCCTAGCCGCACGGTGTTGAAGAATGCACGTGAAGGGCCAGTAAGAAATAGGCGAAACTCCGGCCCTTGAGTCGCAGTCTACCGGGTGGAGGAAACTAAATGAAACGTTTCGCTTTGGCATCTTGCTTAGGACTGTTGTGGGCGGGTTCGGTGAGCGCGCAGGAATCTTCGCCGTTCTCATTCGCGCTGGGAGGCGGCTTCACGCAGCCCGTCGGCAACACTGGGCGGCACCTGGACGAAGGATGGAACGTCATGGGAGGCTTCGGTTTCAACTTTGGTCCATACGTGGGGGCGATGATCGATCTCGGCTACAACCGTTTTGGTATTAACGCGGCAACGCTGAGTAATGTTGGCGTGCCTGGCGGCGATCTATCAGTCTTTTCCGCGACGCTCGATCCAATCGTCCACTTGAATCCGCGCGGCCACTTTGACATGTATCTCACTGGCGGCGGCGGGCTCTATCATCGCGTTCAGGAATTTACGCAACCCGGCGTCGCGGGCGCGATCGGCTTCGATCCGTTCTTCGGATTCTTTCCAACCGCAATCCCGGTGACCCAGGTCCTGGCCGAGTATTCAGTGAACAGACCGGGGGTCAACGTCGGAGCCGGGTTTGCCCTCGGGACGCGGTGGCACGGAAAGCTCTTCGCGGAGGCGCGGTATCATCGCATCTTCATGGGCAACTTCCACACCGACTACATACCCGTCACGTTCGGGTTTCGCTGGTAACAACCAATGGCGCGGAGGCGGGACGGGGGGCTCCCGTCCCCGCCTAGGAGACTTCGAATGCCTGGTCGAAAACACCTGAGGGGTGTGAGTGACAAAGAACAACGGCAATACAAGCACATCTATAGAGGGTCTATTCGTTCTCCGTGTTTTTCGATTTGCTCGGGGTCACACGCCATGTGGCGGGCTATTTCGTCGGTGAGCGATTGATCCCACAACTTCCATCCTAAGCGGTCCGCGAGCTTCCGGGCTATCTAGGCTACCCCGCTTCCGTACTCGCGCTCGATCGTCAGTATCTTGATCATCGAGTTGGCTCTTTATCCCACCACAATTTGACCACAAATCATCACGACCGCCGACGGCGAACTAGCAGTACACCGAACACGCCCTAGAGGGACTTCCGATAGTGCATATCGGGCGGGAAGCACGGGAGGAGGCGAACCGCGCCAACAGCCAATTCCTGATACTTCAAGCAGCCGACAAGCTTCAGCAATCTCGTTTTAATACGGTTTCGCATGACTTGCGAACGCCCCTAGCATCAGTCATCGGTGCCCTAAGTAGTGTACTGGAGGATGGGGCGCTTCTCGACGCAGTCACACGACAGAGACTTTTGAAAACAGCGCAGGACGAAGTAAGGAGACTAAACGGGCTAGTTCAAAACTTGCTCGACATGACGCGCCTGGAAGGCGGTGTGATAAGAATGAAAACCCAGCCTTGCGATGTGCATGATGTGGTCGGTGCGGCACTGAGCCAACTTGGCGAAGCAGGTCGGAGCCACTCCGTCTCAGTTACTATTGCTCCCAACCTGCCCTTGGTATCCATGGACCATGTTCTGATTGTGCAGGTGCTGGTGAACGTACTCGATAATGCGCTGAAATATTCTTTAGGGGAAACGCCTGTCGAAATCGAGGCCCAGATGGATGCTGACCATCTGGAGATTAGGGTCCTGGATCGCGGGAGAGGAATTCCAGAGGACGAGCTCGAACGCGTGTTTGACAAATTTTGTCGCGGGGCATCGCCGGGAGCCCCAAAGGGACAGACCTTGGCCTTTCGATTTGCAAAGGGTTCGTGAAAGTTCATAACGGCAGAATCGTCGCGAAGAACCGGCCGCACGGGGGAACGGAAGTGGCCGTCTTCTTGCCGG
>JBGPHB010000002.1:0-21369 GCA_041484155.1 Bryobacteraceae bacterium | reverse complement strand
TGTGGATTCGGACCGGCGCGTTTTCGCTGCTGAGTGTGCGGCGCGTGAAAGGCGTCGGAGTGGGATTCTGGCCGGGCGCGCGGGCGGGGAAGATTGGTGCGTTGTACTACGTCGTGTTCCTGCCGGGGGCCGCGGCGCTGGCGTGGTGGCTCGGTTTTGCGAAGCCTCGCCTGCAAGTGCTGGGTTGGGAGAAGACCTCATTCCTGGTGGTCGTGACGTTCTTTGGGGTCCTGTGGGTGCTGGCGCTCAGTGAGGAGTTCTTCTTCCGTGGTCTGTTGCAGCAATGGATGACGTCGTGGCTGGCGAGCGAGTGGGCGGGTTTGATCGTGACTTCACTGCTGTTTGGCTCGGTGCACCTGTGGTACCACGCGTTCCCGAATTGGCGCTACGCTGCATTGGCTGCGCTGCTGGGGGTCTGCTGCGGGTTGGCGTTTCGGCAGGCTCGGAGCATTCGCGCGTCCATGGTGACGCACGCGCTAGTGGTGACCACCTGGCGGATTTTCTTCGCTTGAACCCCGCCCTGACGGGCAGGGCTTGTCGTGCATCCGCAACACCCCGGCAAGCCCTGCCCGTCAGGGCGGGGTTCTGTTCGGAAATGTGAAACTCCAGACCCCGCCTGTTAGGCCGGGGTTAGCACCGATGTTCGCAGCAAGACCATGTTGCCGGCTAAATCAAACTCAGAATCCTTGGGGACGTGCCACACTTCGCCGGCTTTCGCGGTCTCGCCGCCGATTTGGCCGTGTCCTTCGATCACGATCAAGAGTTGAAACTGAGCCGCGTGGAGACGCATTGGACTGCGCAGGCGCTCCGTCACGAAGTGCTTGCAGGACACCAGCACGTCGCTCGAAGGATGCTGTCGCGCGGCATACGGTCCGCGATCACTCACCGCCACCCCCTGGTCCAGATGCAATTCGCGCGGGCGGCCGTAGTCGTAGAGCCGGTATGTGACGTCGGAGTACTGCTGAATTTCGCACAACGTCAAGCCGGCGCCGATGGCGTGTACGGTTCCGTTGGGGATAAAGAAAGTATCGCCGGGCGCCGCATCGAACCACTCCAGCAAATCTTCAATCTCCCCGGAAAGCGCTGCCGCTCTCAGCCGTTCCGCGGTCAAGGTCTCCCGAAATCCGGCTGCGATTTTCGCTCCCGGCTGGGCGGCCAGGATGTGCCACATTTCGGTCTTGCCTTCCGGATGCACCTGCACGGAGAGGCTTTCCGAAGTGAAGAGAAACTTCACCAGCAGCGGCAGGTTGTCGACGCCTTCAAACCACACCTCGCCGATCTTGTGTTGCGAATTGGGGAACCACGGTTCGAGTTCTTTCGATCCCCAGACCTTTTCGCGAAAACTTGGGGTGAGCCTCATCCCACGCGCGCAGCGATGAATTTGTGGACGCGATCCAGGCCGCGTTCCAGCTCCTTCATCGAAGTCGCGTAGGAAATACGGACATGATCGTTGGTGCCGAAAGCTTCGCCCGGAACCACTGCCACCAACTCGTCGGCCAGCAGTTTTTCGGCGAACTGGAGCGAATTCGTGATGCCGCCGCGGTATGCCGCGCTCACGTTGGGATACGCGTAGAAAGCGCCTCCCGGTTCATTCGCCTTGACTCCGGGAATTTTGCGCAGCCGGGCCACCACAAAATCGCGCCGCCGGCGATACTCGGCCAGCATCGCAACGACGGACTCCTGGGGCCCTCGCAAAGCTTCGAGCGCGGCCTTTTGCGCGATGGAAGTCGGGTTCGATGTGGAATGGCTCTGCAACTTCATGATCCCGGCGATCACCGGCGCCGGAGCGAGGGCGAAGCCGATCCGCCAACCCGTCATGGCGTATGTCTTGGAGAGTGAACCGGCCACCAGTACCGTCTCTTTCGCGCCCGGGAGCGACGCCAGCGACATCGGCTCGTCGTCGTAGAGGAAGCGATGGTAACACTCGTCGGTCATCAGCCAGATGCCGCGCTCGTGCGTGAGGCGGAAAATGCGTTCGAGTTCGTCGCGCGCGAATACGGCGCCGCTCGGATTGCACGGCGAGTTAATGAGCACGATCTTGGTTTTCGGCGTCAGACGCCGCTCGATCATGGAGGCGCGGAGCTGGAAGCCTTCCTGTTCGTCGGTGTCGGCGAAAACACACTTGCCGCCGGCATAATTGACCACGTCCTTATAGGTGACCCAATAGGGCACGGGAATGACGACCTCGTCGCCCGGGTCGATCAAGGCCTGCATCAAATTGAAGATGGCGTGCTTGCCGCCCACCGTCACGATGCTCTCTTTGGTCGTGTAGGAGGTTCCGTAATCGGTTTTGTGACGATCGCAGACGGCCTGTCTCAACTCCTCGGTGCCGCCAATATTGGTGTACTTGCTGAAGTTCCCATCGATCGCGGCAATGCCCGCTCGCTTCACGTTTTCCGGCGTGGGAAAATCCGGCTCGCCCGCGCTGAAATCCACCACGTCGGCGCCCTGACTCCGCAGACGGGTCGCATCGGCGGCCACCTTCATGGTGGATGATTCGCTGATGGTAGAAATTCGCTCAGCCAGCTCTTGTAGTGTTTGCATAATCCTAACTCCTCCGTTCAAACCGGGCCTTCAACCTCGCCTCGACCGAGGGCGGCACCAGGCCCGATACATTTCCGCCGAGCGAAGCCACTTCCTTCACCAGACGCGAGCTGAGGAAGGAGTACGCCTCGCCCGCCATCAAAAACGCGGTCTCGATGTTCGGCCGCAGCCGCCGATTCATCAACGCCATCTGCAGCTCGTACTCGTAGTCCGAAATGGCGCGAATGCCGCGCAGGATCAGGTTGGCGCCGCGCTCGGCCGCGTAATCCACCAACAAGCCCTCGAACAAGCCCACTTCCACGTTGGAGTACGGCTTGAGAACTTCTTCGAGCATCTCCACGCGCTCTTTCACCGTGAAGAGAGGCTGCTTCTCCTCATTCTTGAGAATGGCCACCACCAGCTGGTCCACCAGCCGGCTGCCGCGCGCGATCAAATCCAAGTGCCCGTTGGTAATGGGGTCGAACGATCCCGGGTAGATGGCGCGGTTGGGAATAAACTTGATTTTAGCAGAGCACGCGCGGAAAACAAATGTAACCTACTTCGAGCGGGCCTCGTTCAGAGGAGTATGGAGTATTTTATCTCGAGGCGCGGGCTCCTGACGCTGGTTCCCGCGTGCTTGGGCGTGCGCCTGCTCCGCGCACAGCAGGACAAGCCCTTTTCCACTGACGTCAAGGTGGTCAGCGTGTTCGCCACCGTGCGGAACAAGCAGGGACAAATCGTCCGCGATCTGACCAAGAATGACTTCACGCTGGAAGAAGAGGGCCGTCCCCAAACCATCCGGTATTTTTCGAAGGAGTCGGACCTTCCGCTGACCATCGGCCTGGTCGTGGACACCAGCGGGAGCCAGCGGGGTGTTCTCGACCAGGAACGCAGCGCGAGTTACAAATTTCTCGAACGGGTGCTGCGCGAAGACAAGGACCAGGCGTTTGTAATTCACTTCGATAGCGAAGTGGAGCTGCTCCAGGACCTGACTTCCTCGCGGAAGCAGTTACAGTCGGCGTTGTCTCAGTTGGAAGTAGCGCCGCCGCGGCAGTTGAGCAGGCGCGATTCGCCCAATCCGGGTGGGCCGAGGCGCGGCGGGACCTCGCTCTTCGACGCTGTCCTGCTGGCATCGGACGAGCTGATGAGGAAACAGACCGGCCGCAAAGCGCTGATCGTGCTTTCCGATGGCGTGGACAACTCGAGCCGAACGACGCTGGGGGACGCGATCGGATCGGCGCAGCGCGCGGACACGCTGGTCTACACCATCCTGTTCGCCGATCATCAGGAATTCCAGGGCAATCTTGGAGGATTTGGCGGCCGCGGGCGGGGCGGAAGACGCGGGGGCGGCATGCCGGGGCGAACGCCGCCGAATCGTGCCGACGGCAAGAAGACGCTGGAGCGGCTTGCGAATGAGACGGGCGGCGGATTCTTCGAGGTCTCCAACAAGCAGCCGATCGAAAAGACCTACGACCAGATTCAAGAAGAGCTGCGCAATCAGTACAGCCTGGGTTACACCCCCGACAAGACGGATGCAGGTGTCGGCTATCGGAAGATCCGTGTCGACACCAACCAGAAAGGGTTGGTGGTGCAGGCGAGAAACGGATATTACGCTCAGTAACGCCGGCCCTGGCCGGCTCCTGGAGTTTCTACATTTCTCAACTGAACCCCGCCCTTACGGGCAGGGCTTGCGGAGTGTTGTAAACGTACGACGAAGCCCCGCCCGTTAGGGGGGTAACGCCGGCCCTGGCCGGCTCTTGGTCTGCACTACACCCGATCCATCGCCAGAAACTCCTGGATATGCGGATGGTCCGACTTTTCCAGATCGGCCACCGGACCGAAGTAAATGGACCGGCCTTCGTACAGCACGACCACACGGTCGGCCACTTCGCGCATCAAATCCAGGTCGTGGGTCACCACCACGCCGGTCAGCTTCAACTGCGTTTTCAGGCGCAGCATCAGTTTGATGAGGTGATCGGACATGATGGGATCGACCATCGTGGTGGGCTCGTCGTAAAGGATGCACTCCGGCTGCGCGGCCAGCGCCCGGGCGATGGCGACCGCGCGTTTATAGCCGGTGGAAAGGTCGGCCGGGTAGTGGTCCTTGTAATCGAGCAAATCCACCATCTGCAGGAGTCCGTTCACCACGTCCTCTTTGTTCTTGGCGTCGTAGTCGTCGCGCAATTCGAGTGAGAACAGAATGTTCTCGCCCACGGTGAGCGAGTCGAACAGCGCGCCGGACTGGAAGACCATGGTCACCTTCTTGCGGACCCGCCGCAGATCGGCCTCGTTGAAATCGGTGATGTCTTTGTAGGAAACGAACACTTGACCGGCATCCGGCTTCAGAAAACCCATGATCGTGCCCAGGCTAACCGACTTACCGACTCCGCTTCGGCCGATAACGGCCAGCGTCTCCCCAGCATCCACTTTGAAGCTCACATCGACTAAAACGGGCCGATCGAACGTCTTATAGACATTGCGGAACTCGACATAGTGGTCGCTGTGCGTCTCGTTGGTGAGCAACGGATTCATCGCCGGCTCCATTCTTCCGGCGTGTTCACGTTGACTAGGGGCTTGGGATCCGAGACGGGCCAAGTTACGGCATGGAGGCTGGAAACAAAATCATGCATTTTCAACACTTTCCGGGTGATGCAGAATTCTGCCGCGATACGGCACCGGCGGTGATAAACGGCGCACAGGGGGTCGAGGCCGGCGGCCGTTTCCGGGACCAGGCAGTCCGCTGCTCCGATGTGTTCGGCGGCCCGGAGCAGGTCGCCGAGGAACCCGGCGGTCACGTCGGGCATGTCGCAGGCCACAATCAGGTTCCACTCCGCCGTGGTGGTGCTGAGCGCCGTGTAAACGCCGCCGAGCGGGCCACAGCCTTCGACGCAATCCGGCACCACGGGGTATCCCAACGTCCCATATCTCTCGGGCGAGCCGACCAGCGTGACGGTTCCCGCGGCCAGCCGCACCCGCGAGGCGACCTGATCGATCAGGGTCGAGCCGTTCAGCGGAAGGAGCGCCTTATCGCGACCCATACGGGAACTATGGCCCCCCACCAGCACGAACCCGGCACGCGCCACTCGCGGTGCGCTCATGAGATGATGATAGCGTATGCCGCGCCGTGGCAACAAAATAACCTGGTGGACTTAAACAAAAGGGTGTATATTTGTTTTATCCTGGTGTGTGTGATGTTGGCCGCCTCCCCCATGCGCGCAGCCGATCTCGTTGCCTCCTCGCCGTCTGAGCCGGCGGAACGTAAAGCCCTGGTGGTCCGTTCCGATCCGCGTACCGGGCGCCTGGTGCGCAGCGTCGTGGCTTCCACGCGGACTGCTCGCGCGCTGCCACCTTCTCCGAACTTCGGTGACCTGGTCGATCAATCGGCGCGGGCTCATAACGTCGACCCCCTGCTGGTGCATTCGATCATCAAGGTGGAAAGCAACTATGACCCCCTGGCGGTCTCTCCCAAGGGCGCCGAAGGCCTGATGCAATTGACTCGATCGACGGCCCGCATGCTGGGCGTCAACAACAGCTTCGACCCCGGGCAGAACATCGAGGCCGGCGTAAAGTATCTCAAGCTCCTCCAGGATGTGTATAAAGACGACCGTCTGGCGCTGGCGGCCTACAACGCCGGACCAGGCGCCGTGGAAAAATACAAGTGGATTCCGCCATATCCGGAAACCCAGAATTACGTGTACCAGGTAGGGAAACGCTACGGCGAAGCTCGCCGGGCGGCGGCAAAATCACCCGTAACCGCTCCAGCGTCCGAGCCGGTTGAGGTTAAACCGGCTTCAGCGGTAGTAGAGGAACCACACCCAAGGTTGGAACAGTTCGTCGACGAACATGGCAGGTTGCACCTCAGGACCGTGCAGTAGAGCTTACCGTGTATGGCGCCGAAGGCTGATCGGCGGCGCTGTGCTTGCGGCCGGGGTGTGCCTGAGCGCAGCCGCTGCGCCGAACCGGGTAACGGCCGTGCGCTTCTGGTCTCTGGGTGAGGTGACGCGAATCGCCATCGAAGTTTCTTCCGATTTCCACTACAAGTCAGTGCGGCTGACGGCGCCTGACCGGCTGTTCTTCGATATCCAGGGCGCGCGGCCCGACATGGACGGCAAGGGCCCTCTCGCGATACGGGTAGGGGATTCACTGCTCAAGCTGATTCGGATTGCCGAAACCCAGCCAGGGGTGACGCGGGTGGTCCTGGACCTGGAGCACGACATGGAGTTTACGGCGTCGCAGCTATCGAACCCGGATCGCCTGATCGTGGAGCTGCGGTCGAAAGATCAGCCGCCGCCGGCCGCGCCCATTGTCACCAGTTCCAAAACGCCTATCGATCCCGAGCTGTTATCGAGCGTCCCATTGTCCGCGTTGGCTCTCGCGGTTGAACCGAAGAAGGTCGAGCCGCGCAAATTCGAGCCACCGCCGGCGCATGCGACCGTCCGGTTCGATCCGAAGCCAGTGATGCTGGCGGAGCCGGCGCTCACCCTCGCGAGCAAGCCTCCCAGGCTGCCTTCGCCGCCGATCGCCGGGGCCATGGTTATGAAGCGGGATATTCCGCCGCCGGCCGAGCCACCCGCATTGCGTGCCAAGCCCGAGCCCCTGACTGTGCTTCCGAGGGCGGAGCCGGTCCCGGTGAAAACCGCGGCCGCTCGTGTGCCGGAATTGCATGCTGAGCCTCTGCCGGCCAAGCGCAATGCCAACGGAGACCGCTCGCTCACGCGGGTTCTAGGCCTGAAGCTGGGACGCGTGGTGCTCGATCCCGGGCACGGCGCCTACGACGTCGGCACCCACGGGCCGTCGGGTCTGACCGAGAAGGAAGTGGTGCTGGACGTGGCGAAGCGCCTGGGGGAAATGCTGGAAGAGCGGCTCGGAACAGAAGTGTTCTACACGCGCTCCGACGACACGTTCATCCCGCTCGAAGAGCGCACCAAGATTGCCAATGATCACCGGGCGGATTTGTTCCTGTCGATCCACGCCAACTCATCGCCGCTGCGCTACGCCGCGGGTGTCGAGACGTACTATCTGAACCTCACTCCGTCGAAGACCGCGCTGGACCTGGCCACCCGCGAGAACGCCAGTTCCGCACGTTCCGTCTTCGATTTGAAGGAGCTGTTGCAGAAGATTGCGCTGAAGGACAAGATCGACGAGTCACGCGAGTTCGCAAGCCGCTTGCAAACGTCGCTCTACACCGTGTCCTCGAAAGGCAACGTGGCGGCCAGGAACCGGGGGGTCAAGAAGGCTCCGTTCGTGGTATTGATCGGTGCGTCCATGCCCAGCGTGCTGGCCGAGATCGGTTTCCTGACCAACACGGCAGACGAGGCGTTGCTGCGCAAGTCCGAGCATCGCCAAAAGATCGCCGAGGCGCTCTACAAAGGCATCGCGAACTACGCGGATACACTAAGCCACTTCCAAGTCGCCAAGCGGAACTAGTGCGACTGGACAAATCGAATCCTGTGACTCCGCTCAAAATCCGCGTTCACCCGCGTTGATCGGCGGCTAATAAGAGTCCTGAGAAGTATTGGTCAAGGGCGGCACATAAATATTGGCCGCTGATGAACACTGATGTACGCGGATTCTTCGATTCGCTGACGGAGCGTGTCTTGGGCGCGGTTTTTGAGGTTTCCAACTCGCTTGGCGCCGGATTCCTTGAGAAGGTCTACGAGCGTGCTCTGCTCAGAGAACTCGGCCTTCGGGGCATCCGGGCTATCACCCAAGCTTCATTTGCAATCACCTACAAGGACCAATGCGTCGGAGAATACTTTGCTGATATCCTCGTCGAAGGCGTGCTCGTGGTGGAGCTAAAATGTGTGGAGCGCCTCGCTAACGAACACACCGCGCAGTGTCTCAACTATCTGCGAGCCTCAGGTCGGACCCTCTGTCTTCTAGTCAATTTCCAGAAGCCGAAAGTCGAGTGGAAGCGGATCGTCCACGGTTTTCAGACTCCCGAGCGTAGACACAACTTGGATCCAGATTCGCAAGGGGAAACTGTAATAATCGAAGCTGACTCCTGTCTTTAGAGTGGGGCAGGAGGTGCGTGTACGCGGTGCTGATGGCGCCTGGAGCAGAACCCGTTTCGACGATTCCCAAGGTCCTGGATCAAATGTACGCGGAGCACCATGCCATGGTGTTCCGCACCGCGTACCGGATCGCGGGCAACGCCGCCGACGCCGAAGATGTCCTGCAAACGGTATTTCTGCGCCTGCTGAGGCGTGAAAGCGTCAGCGAAATCGACAATCCCGAGAGCTACCTCCGGAGGTCGGCCGTGAATGCCGCGCTCGACATCGTGCGGGCGCGACAAGCCGACCATACGCTGGAGCTGGAGCGCTTGCCGGCCAGCGGGTCCTGCACCGAACTGCGCGATCTCCGTGACACGTTGCGGCGAGCGCTCTCGAAGCTCCCGGCGCGCACCGCGGAAATGTTCGCCTTGCGATTCTTCGAGGGGTACACCAACCCCGAGGTCGCGCGCATGATGGGACTGTCGCAAATCGTGGTGGCGGTGACGCTACACCGGGCCCGGAGAAAACTGCAACAAGAGTTCGGGAGGCAGAAAACATGAATTCGCGGGATTTCGATCGCCTGCTCGATTCGATTCGCACCGAGGATCCCGGGCCAGACGTTACGGCGGCGGCCGCGGCTCGAGTGCGCGAGCGTCTGAAGTCGGCGCCTGTCATCCCGGCCGCCGGGCGCGAGCCCATCGTGCGTCACGTCATTTGGGCCATCGCCGCCGTCTTGATTGCGGCCGCGGGTTTCACGCTACGCGCGCCTTCGGGTCCGCGCGCAACGGTCGCGCGAGTCGACGGCAAACTGTACCGCATCTCGCGTCCTATGACAGAGTTGGTCCCCGGATCCTCGATCGGCGAGAACGATGAGATTCGAACGGCGAAGGATTCACGGGCGGTGATTACCTTGCGTGACGGCTCGTCGATCGAGCTGGCGGAGCGCACCGACCTTACTCTGTCGGAGGGCTGGATCAGCAAGACCGTACACCTGGAGCGCGGGGCGGTGCTGGTGGAAGCTGCCAGGCAGCGGCGAGGGCGGCTGGAAGTGTCGACGCACGACTGTCTGGTTTCGGTGAAGGGTACCATCTTCGGCGTTAGCCAGGGCACCAAAGGATCGCGAGTCTCGGTGATCGAAGGAGAAGTGAAAGTGGACCAGGACGGAGCCTCGCATCTCTTGCACAGAGGCGACCAAACGGCCACCAGCGCCACCATGAAGAACACCTCGGTGGCTGAGGACATCTCCTGGAGTCATAATTCGGCGAAGTACGTTGCCCTGCTGGGTGAGTTCGCCGCCATTCAGAAGAGAATCGAAGAGACTCCCGGTCCCGGCCTGCGCTACCAGTCGAAGCTGGCGGGACTGTTGCCGGAAAACACAATGGTCTTTGCCTCCATCCCGAACCTGGGGCCCCCCGCGCTGGCCGAAGCCAACAAGCTCTTCGAGGAACGCGTGGGGCAGAGCGCCGTGCTGCGCGAGTGGTGGAACGATCAGGAGTCGCGGAAGCTGCGCCTGATGGTGGACCGGGTTCGCGCCATCAGCGATTACCTGGGTGACGAGGTGATGCTGGCCGTGCCCGGCGTCAATGGCAAATTGCAGGATCCGATGCTGCTGGCCGAGGTGCGCCGCCCCGGCTTGCAAGAGCTCCTGGCGCGTGAATTAGGGGGCCGGAAATCGGCGGCCATACACGGCAACGTGGTCGTGCTCTCCTCCCAGCCGGTCAAGCTCTCCCAGGGCGCGTTCCTCGCGACGCCCTTCTGGGCCCGCATCGCCCGGAGTTACCAATCCGGCGCCGGATGGCTGTTTGCCGCGAACATGGAACAAATTGCGCCCCACAACGTACAAAACCTTGTGATCGAACGCAGGCAGAACCTCGGACGCACCGAAAGTCTCGCGGCCCTAACCTTCGCCGGCGGGCGCAGCGGCGTGGCGAGCTGGCTCGCCAGTCCCGGCCCCATGGGTTCTCTCGATTTCGTGTCGCCCGAGGCCAGCTTTTCCGCATCGTTCGTGGTGAAAAACCCGGGCGTCTTGCTGAAGGAATTTCCCGTGACGGACTTCAATGACGCCGCGGAAGCCTTGGGTGGTGAAATAACCATCGCGGTGGACGGCCCGCTGTTGCCCACGCCGAGTTGGAAAGTGGCCGTCGAAGTCGATAATCCCACGCGCCTGCAATCGTCGATCGAGCGAGCGGCCGGAAAAGACGCGAGCGTTCAGCTTACGAACCAGCAAGTGGGGGGGCTCACTTATTACGAACTTACTTCGTCGAAGACGCCCCTGGCGGTCGATTACGTGTTCATCGACGGCTATCTGCTGCTGGCGCCGAACCGCGCGCTGCTCACTACCGCGATTCGGAATCGCGCGGCGGGCATAACGCTTCCGCGCTCGGCCGCGTTCCGCGCGCAATTGCCGCAGGACGGTCACCTAAATTTTTCGGGCCTGCTCTACTACCATCTCGGCTCGGCGGTCGGACCCATCGTGGACCAGTTGAAGGCCACCGGACTCCTGACGCCCGAGCAACAGCAGTCGGTCTCCAGGCTCACCGCCAACCGCGAACCGGTCCTGATCTACGCCTACGGTGAGCCGGACCGCATCGTGGCGGCCAGTCGCAGCGGATTCTTCGGTTTCGGTCTCGATACGCTGGTAGGATTAAATGCAAAGGGGGAAGGTGCGCTGCGGCAACTCCTGCCTCCCGTATTTGACCAGAAACATGCAACCCGTAATTGAGCTGGCCGGACTGGGAGTGCGCTTCGGGAAGCGCGATATTCTGAAAGACCTTCGCGTTTCTCTTTCCGGCCGCACCATCGGGTTGTTGGGGCCGAACGGCGCGGGCAAGTCCACGCTGATTCAGACCCTGATCGGCTTTTGCCCGGCATCCTCCGGCAGTGCGAGCATCTTCGGCCATGACATCCGCCGCGACACCCGCCAGATCCGGACGCTGGTCGGCTACATGCCGGAGAACGACTGTTTCATCGCCGATATGACGGCTGTGTCCTTCATTCGGATGATGGGGGAGCTGTCGGGCCTTCCCGCGGAAGCGGCGCTTGAGCGGGCGCACGAAGTGTTGTTCTACGTCGGCCTGGGCGAAGCACGGTACCGCACCCTGGGCACGTATTCGCTGGGCATGAAGCAACTGGCCAAGCTGGCGCAGGCTATCGTGCATGGGCCGCGGCTGTTGATTCTCGACGAGCCCACCAACGGGCTGGACCCGCCGGCGCGGCAGCGCATGATCCGTCTCATCGGCGAAATGAAGGATTCCGGGGAGATGCACCTGGTGTTGTGCTCCCACCTGCTGCGCGACGTCGAGGAGACTTGCGAAGAGGTCTTGATCCTGAAGCAGGGCCGCATCGTCCACTATTCGAATCTCGAAGAAGAGCGTGGCTCGAACAAGCGTTTTGTTGAAGTGGAAACCTACGGTGACGATGCCGGCTTCGCGGAGGCCCTCGAGACGCTGGGCTGCGAGTGCGCGGTGGGCGGCGGCGGGCGTTTGAAGATGGTGCTGCCGGTAGGCTTCGAGATGCGCGAGATCTACCGGCTGGCCGCCGAGCGGGATTTGCAATTGCGGCGTTTGAATTATCGGCGGGATACGCTGGAGGATATTTTCCTGAAGGCGATGGAAGCGTGAGACAGCATTCGTTCAAACCGCTCCCTGACCCGGACAAGCCGGAACCAAAACAATCCTGGACGGCATCGTGGCGCGAACACTCGTGTTTGCCACGTTCGCACTTTTGCGAACGCATGGCCATGCGTTCACATGATTGTGAACGTGGCACGCACGAGTGCGTGCGCCACGTCAGCTTCCCAAGATTCTGCCAATTTCAGCACGAATCCTACTATGTAGGTACTTACGGTCGCGGCTCGGAAAGCCACACACTGACCCGCGACGGTTACGGAGCGGTTTTGGAGACTCATGGCCGTCTATAAACGCACTTACAAAGGCTATGCTGGCACGTTAACGCCGGCATGGTCGCGCTTCCTCATCTTGACGCGCTATAGCTATGCGCGGCTGTTTCACTCGAAGTTTCTGATCATGTTCATGGTGGCGTGCTTCTTTTATCCGCTGGGGTGCGCCGGGTTCATCTATCTTTCGCACAATCTCTCTTTCCTGAAGACCCTGAACATCCCGGCCGGAAGACTGTTTGAGATCGAAGGTCCGTTTTTCCTGTACTTCTGCAATATCCAGGGCGCGATGGCCTACTTGCTGACGGCTTTGGTGGGTCCCAGCCTGGTATCCCCCGATCTTGCCAACAACGCGTTGCCGCTGTATTTTTGCCGGCCGTTCTCACGCGCTGAATACGTCGCCGGCAAAATGAGCGTCCTCCTGTTTCTGCTATCGTCCATCACCTGGATTCCGGGCCTCCTGCTCTACGCAATTCAGGCGAGCCAGGCAGGCTGGGAGTGGACGCGCTCCCATATGTGGATCGCGGGGTCGCTTTTCGTGGGTCTGTTGGTCTGGATCACAGTCCTGTCGCTGATTGCGCTGGCGATGTCGGCTTGGGTGAAGTGGAAGATCGCCGCGGGAGCGCTGATCCTCGGCATATTCTTCGCCGGCGCGGGATTTGGCGCGGCCATCAACAACGTGATGCGAACCAAATACGGCACACTGATCGATCTCGCGCAGGTAATTTACGCAGTTTGGGCGAAGCTGTTTCGCTACACCGTCGCCGACCAAGGCTTCACGGTAACCGACGCGTGGACCGCCTTGGGCGTGGCCTCCGCGATTTGTCTGGCCTTGCTGGTGAAAAAAGTGCGTGCGTTCGAGGTGGTCAAATGAGCGGACCGCCGCCCATTACCGCCAGCCTGGTGGTGTTCGAAGACGTTTCGCGTTTCTATGGCGAAGTGCTGGGCGTCAACCGGGTCACGCTGTCGATTCCGCCCGGCATCACCAGCCTGGTGGGCCCAAATGGGTCCGGCAAGACGACGCTGATGAACCTTATGGCGGGCCTGGTGCGCCCCACGCGCGGCTCGATTCACGTACTGGGAGTTACGCCCGCCGAACCGGAAAAACTATTCCGCCTGCTCGGCTACTCGACTCAGTTCGATTCGTTTCCCCGAGGCCTCACCGGGTTTCAGTTCCTGTATTCGTTCCTGCGGCTGTTTGGCCACACCCATGCGGAGTGCGAGAAGCTGGCCTGGAAGTCGATCGAACGGGTGAAGATGGTGGAGGCGGCCAGCCGCAAGGTCGCCGGCTACAGCAAGGGCATGCGGCAGCGCATTAAACTGGCGCAGGCGATCGCGCACGACCCGCGTGTGCTGGTTCTGGACGAGCCCTTGAACGGTCTGGACCCCATGGTCCGGGCCGAGACCATTGCGCTATTCCGGGAGCTGGCCGCCGAGGGCCGCCACGTCATCGTTTCCAGCCACATCCTGCACGAGGTCGACATGATTTCCGACCAGGTAATCCTGCTGAGCAACGGCTACGTGGTGGCGGAGGGACAGATCCACAGCGTGCGCGGCGAGATCAGCGAGCAGCCGATGCAAGTCTTGATCCGCTGCAGCCGTCCGAGCGCCCTGGCTTCCAAAGTCTTCGAGCAGGACCACGTGGTGGAAGCGCGCTTGCACGCCGATGGCGGAGGCCTGCTCATCAAGACGCGCGATGCCGACCGTTTCTATCGCATGTTGAACCACATCGCGCTCAACGGCATCGAGATTGAGAGCGTGACGCCGGCCGATGACAACGTGAACTCAGTGTACGAGTACTTGATCGGCGGCGGGGAGCCAACGAAATGATGTCTCAGTGGTGGCTACAGATCCGCGCCGTGATCCGCCTGGAGATGAAGAAGACGTTCTTTGCGAAACGGGGCTGGTGGGTGTACGCGCTGGCGTTTGCGCCCGCGGCGCTGTTTCTGGCCCACTCGCTCGACACCATGCGGGATCGCGACCGGCGGCAGGCGCTGGCCGCGGCGCATCCGGTGGCGCGGGAAGCGCTGGAGTCGATCGGACCGGGCATGACGCGCGATCAGGTTGTGGCGAGAGTTGGCGAGCCGTACGCGCAGAGAACGATGCGCTTCAGGCGCGTGGAATCCACCCTGTATTTCTACACCGACGGCGAGAGCGATTTCAGTTTCAGCTTCTTGGACGACAGGCTGGTGCGCTCGGGCAGAAAGGACCGGCCCAACCTCGCGCAGGAGACGGTGAGATTCGCCGGGGTTTTCCAGTTTTTTTACCTGCGGCTGGCGATCTTCTTCGGATGCGTCGGCATCTTCATGAACCTGTTCCGCGGTGAGATGCTGGACAAAAGCCTGCACTTCTACCTGCTGGCTCCGATCCGCCGCGAGGTACTACTGGTCGGGAAGTATCTCGCCGGTCTGTCGGCGACGGTGGTGATCTTCACCACCAGCACCGCGCTTCAGATCTGGGCGATGTTATGGCAATTCGACAGCCGCGTGGTCGGCGACTATCTCCACGGGCCGGGTTGGGGCCACATCGCGTCGTATCTCGGCGTTACGGCGCTCGCGTGTCTGGGCTACGGCAGCGTATTCCTGGCCGCGGGCCTGCTGGTCCGCAATCCGATTATCCCGGCGGCGACCATACTACTGTGGGAGGCGGCGAATCCGTTCCTGTCCGCGGCGTTGAAGAAGATCAGCGTGATTTTCTACTTGCAGTCGCTGTGTCCGGTGGTCGCGCCGCCGAGTCAGGATATGCCGCCGTGGGCTGTGCTGCTGCTCTCCTCAGCCGAGCCGACGCCCGCGGTCCTCGCGGTGACGGGACTGGTAGTGGTGACGCTGATCATTTTGGTCCTGGCGAGCCTTCGGGCCCGAAGGCTTGAGATCAACTACGGAACCGACTGAACCCCGCCCTGACGGGCGGGGCTTTCGCACGTTTGTAGACGGGTCTGCCACCAGCAAGCCCTGCCCGTCAGAAGGTGTAACGAATTCGTTCAGCCCGCTCCATTACTGTCGCGGTTCGGTATCGGGACCCTGCGCAATCAGCCGCTTACCGAACCGCGACCGTAAGGGAGCGGGCTGAGAGGACAAAAGAGGGCAATTCCTTACAGCTTCTCAGCCTCAGGGCGGGGTTCTGTTCAGAAGGTCACCCATGCCGATTTGTCCGTGAAGGTTCTGGTCCGGACTGGGGACATCGCCGCCGCCGAACCAAACGCGGATGCGGTCTGCCGTGACCTCGACCGTGGGATCGCACAGTACCTGGCGATCCCAGGCCTCGCCGCCGGCGAGTGGAACGAAGCCCGACTCGCGCTCCCAGCGGACGCCGTCCGGGGATTTCGCGAGCCCCGTGCGGCGGCGCTCGCTGCGATCGCGACCGGTATAGAGCATCCAATACGAACCGCCAGAAGACCAGACGGCCGGCTCGCCCAGTCCGATCTCATCGAAAGCGTCCGGGGCGCCTAACTCGAGCAAGGGATTCGACCGGAGTTTTTCCCAGTGCACACCGTCGCTCGAGCGCGCCACTCCCAGCCGTTGACGCCGCGCTCGATCCGTGCCCAGGTAGAAAAGATAGAGGCGGCCACCGGCGCGGATCACGTACGGATCGGCCACGCCAAGTTCATCAAAGCTTCCGCGCGGCCCGGTAGAAAGCACGGGTCCTGCCTCCTTGTGCCACACGACACTATCGGGGGAGCGTGCCAGCGTGATGCGAACCGGGTCGCCGGCCTGGTACCAATACAGGAGTTCCTCGCCGACCAATAGAGCGGTCCCATTGGTCGCCCAATGATCGCCTTCCCATCCCGATGGCGATAGCACTCGGCCCTGCTTCCGCCAGTGGACGCCGTCCGGGGAAGTCGCGACGCCCGTGTGCCAGGTGCGTCCGTCGTAGCCCGAATACAGATTGAGATATTGCCCCCGAAAACGCACAACGGACGGATTCAACACATCGCCGGAATCCCATGTTCCCGCTTCGCCACGACCGAGCACAGGCTCCCGCGATGGCTGCCACACGAACGGCGGGCGAGGGCCGCCAGACTCCGGAGGCGGCAAAGCGAACTCGGCATAGCGTCCACATCCGCACAAAAACAAGAAGGCCACGAACGAACACGAATGGACACGGATTAGTCGTGTCCATTCGTGTTCATTCGTGGCCATTTTCACACCGGGATCTTGATCTGTAAACGAGCGCCTTGGCCGGGACGGGAATCCAGTTGCAAGTCCCCGCCCAACATGCGCACTCGGCGTTTGATACTCACCGGCCCCAACCGCAACAACTCCAGCTCGTCCAGGTTGAACGAGCCGCTGAAGGGGAAGCCGCCGCCGTTGTCCTCGGCCGAGATCTCGATCTTGCTGTCAGTTGCGGAAACGGACAGCGCGATGCGGGTGGCGCCGGAGTGCTTCTGGATGTTGGTCAGCGTCTCGCGCACGATCTGGAGCAACTCGAGCGAGACCTCGATCTCGGCGGGATCGCGAAGGTCGCCGCTGGAAAAGGTCGCGGAGATGCCCGTGTCGCGCTGGAATTGTTCCACCATGCGGCTGAGGGACGCGGGCAGGCTCGCGCCATCGTCGGCGGGACGCATGCTGCGGACGAAGCTGCGTAGCTCACCCACCTGAGTGCGGCACAACTGCTGCAACTGGCGCAGTTCCTCGGTGGCGGCCTCGACGTCGCGCGCCAGCAGTTTCTTGACGATCTCCAGGCGCATCTGAAAACTGATAAAGCTCTGCAAAGGCCCGTCATGGAAGTCCGCGGCGATGCGCTGCCGCTCGGCCTCGCGCGCACCCTGGGCCTGCGAGCGGATGATGACGTTGTGACGCAGCGTGTTGGACATGCGCTGTTCCAGATAGCGCTTGTAGAACCCCAGAGCGATGGCCACCGCGCCCGAAGCCATCGTCACCCACACCAGCGTCATGTCCCCGCGCCTGGTGAGCAGCGCGCCAAGCACGGCCGTTACCACCGCGGCAGCGGCCACGCGGTCCATTCCATGCATCAGCACCGCTGAAGCCAGCACATAACCGCAGACCAGGGCCGACATCCATCCCGGCGCCGCCCACCCCGCCAAAATGGACGCCGCAATCCAGGTCCAGAATCCGAAGAAAGCCGTGTCCGCCACCAGCGCGACAGCGGCGCGCGCGGGCGAATCGAACCCCAACTCGAACAGGGCGCCGAGGGAGTACACGGCGTAGGCGGCCAGCACCGCGAGCGCAGAGGTGGGATGCGCCCCCACAGCCCACAGGTACGAAGCCAGGCACGCGACCGCAAGCAGCATGCGCGCGATGCGGAGGGCCAGCCGCCCTCGGTATGGCACCATGTCAGCGCCTGTAGAGGTACAAGCGGTGGCTGCGCCCCTCCCCGTCGTCGTCGATGTCTTCGATCTTGGCCGGTGTCCAGGCCGAAAATTCGAAGTCGTGCGCGACGATGCGGGTGCCTTTCTTGAGCTGCTTCTCGAGGATCGGAGTCACCTTGTCGTTCGACAGGGGCAGCAGATAGACGGTAATCAAGTCGGCCGACGCGTAATCCTGCTTCAGTAAATCGCCGTGGATGATGCGGGCCGTGGGCGCTAAACCGAGACTCTTGATGCGGTCCATGCTCTGCTTGTGCAGTGAGTCGTCGAACTCAACACCGGTGGCGTCGGCCTTGAACTTCCTGGCCGCCATAATCACGATGCGGCCGTCGCCCGACCCCAGGTCGAACATCTTTTCACCCGCTTTAAGACCACCGAGTTGCAGCATCTTCTCGACGACGAGTTCCGGGGTTGGATAGTAGGGTGCGAGTTTTTCGGTTTTGTCTTGTGCGTACAGGAGGAGCGCACACCCGGCAAGAGCAAGGCGGAAGGATCGCATTAAGGTTCAATATATACCCGGACGCGATTGCTCGCTTGGCTGTCCACCTGGATGTACAGCTCCGCCGGGCCATAGTTGACGATTTTGGGGACTTCGATCTCCACCAGGTAGAACCCGATGTAGGGCGAGAGCACCGCGCGGGTCACGTCCACGGGAGTCCGGTCGAGATAGGCGGTGACGGTCCCCGCGACGCGGGGCGGATTCTCGAGCGGCGCCGCGATTCCGGTGGGCCAGTCCGGCTTCACGCGCCCCAGCCCGGTGGCGAGGATTTGAAGGCGGCCGCGCGAGCGGGCCGGAGTCATCGCGTCCAACATCACTCCGTTTTCCGCGTCGAGCAGCATCGGCGTACCGTCTCGATCGACGAAGATCGACGGCGCAGCCGTTTCCAGGGGGACCGACGGCAATATCCGGGGTCCGCCGGTTGCATCGACGGCCAGGGAGACCGAAGAACCGCGCGCCTCGAACGGAATCTGGATCTGCGACTCGGTGTCATTGGCGTCGAGCACCGGCGCCGCCAGGTCGCCGGTACGGGCAGTTTGCACGCGCGCGCCCAGCACGGTGACCAACGAGCCCGGCGCGGTGGCGCGGGCCACCAAATCGGCGGAGCTGACCACGCGCGGATCGCGCAAACGGTGCGGCGCCAGCGTCGAGTACACTCCGAATCCATCCAGTGCCGCCCAAAGCTGGTTGCCTTGAGCGTCCAGCTTGAGGTCCATCGCAGCCGCCTGCGGCAGTCCCCGAAGCGCCGTCCAAGGCTGGCTCACTCCCAGACTCCCGAGATCGGCGTAGGTCATGAAAACCCCGCGATCGGTAGCGACATACAGGGCCCCGGTGCCACGGTCGGCGGCGATTCCATGCGCGGCGGAGTCGGGAAGCGTGGACGTGAGATCGTCCCAGAATCGTCCGCCATTCTGGGTTCGCACGACGTGCGCCGGGGGAAGCGAGGAGCCCGGATCTTGCGGCCGTGCGCCTAACACGGCCAAGGCCACTTGCGGATCGTTGGGGTCCACCCAGAAGCGTTCCACCGTTCCCCCGCTCACGGCAAAATTCCGCCAGGTGACTCCGCCGTCGGCTGACACGCTCAGCCTTCCGTCGGTGGTCCCGGTATAAATGAAACTCCCGGACACCTCGACCGCGGTCACGGGCACTCCGCGTTCAGAAGACAGCGACTGCCGCATTCGAAGTTCATTGACGATTTCGGTATTGTCCGCCGGACGCCAAGTCTGCTTTTGGCCGGGCTCCCACTCGATCGCGGTTCCGTCGTTCAGACCCAACCGCACGCCCCGAGCGCCCACGGGAAGGCTGAGTAAGCGCGCGGCCGGAAGATTGGCCAGCCCTTGATTCAGACCACTCCACGATTTGCCCCCGTCGAGCGAGCGGAACACGCCGGATGCGCCCGCAACGACAACCTCGTCCTCATTTTGCGGTGACACGGCGAGGTCGTGCAGCTCCTCCCCCACAATCGAGGAAGCACGGAACTGGGTAAGATTCTCCCAGCTCACTCCACCGTCGTCGGAGCGGTAGGCAAATTTTCCGAAGGCATAAATCCTGGGCGAGGCCTGGTCTCGACTCCGCACGCGCGCACCGGATTCAGGCAGCCGCACTGGTGTCAAGACTCCCCGAACCGGGTCGGGAGAACGGCTTGTGTTGGCGGCCCGCCAGGATTCAAAGTCGGAAGTCTCAAACGCCCGCCCGGAAGCCGTGTGAATCAGCAGCCGCGAGCCTTCGGACGAGTACGACACCCGGTCCACGGGCCCCGTCGCCAACCCCGCTAAGGAGCGGTCAATGTTGGTGTTGCCGACCCGCCGCCAGTCCGGCGGAGCCTGTGCCCGCATTCCCGCCGCCGACAGTACGATGAGGGCGAAAACTCGGGTTGTGGCCTTCTTACACATGGCACGAGTCCATTGTATCCTCATTCATCGGCGCTCCGGCCCGGAAACTGCTGATTAGACGACCACCTTAGTACTAACACTTGTGGGTCAGCAACTTGCACTGCACGTTTAGTGTTACACTGACTTCGATTGGGTTCAGTTCATGGAACCCAGGAGAAGGTTTGCTCATGGCCGGCAACAACCGACTATCGACGGCGAAGTTGTCGCTGCTTCTGGCAGCGTTCGCCGCCGTGTGTTTCGGCCAGATGCCGCCGATCGACTCTCCCCAATACGCCGCCAAGGTTGTGACGGCCACGGGCCGCGTTTCGGTGCTAAAAGATTCGCAGCCGTGGGCGCTCGACGTGGGTGACTCGGTCCAGGTAAGGCAGTTGATCATCACCGGCTCCGACGGTCACGCGGTTTTCCAGATCAGTGACGGGTCGACTTTTGAGGTGTACCCGAATTCCCAGGTGGTGTTCCGGAAGAACGCTCCGAATTGGCTGGATCTGATCGATGTGCTGTTGGGACGAGTGAGGGTGCACATCGAGCATTGGGGCAACCATCCGAATCCGAACCGCGTGCTAACGCCGGCCGCAGTCATCTCCGTGCGGGGGACGACGTTCGACGTTTCAGTTTCGGACGATGACGAGACCACTCTCGTCGAGGTCGAAGACGGCGTGGTGGAAGTGCAGCACGCCCTCCTGCCGCGTGGCGACGCCAAGGTGCTGAGCCCGGGTGAGTCGCTTCGCGTGTACAAGTCGCAGCCCCTGGCGAACAACCTGATCGACAAAGGAACCATTTGGCGGCAGGCGATGCGCATGGTCATGGACGCCGTGACCACGTATGCAACGCGTACACCCAAGATCGCGGGCGTCGGTGGTCCTGTGGGCGGTCCGGTTGGCGACACCAAGGGTCCTGCACCTCCACCTCCGGTTCCACCGCCACCGCTGCCTCCGCCGCTCCCGGGGCATTAGAGGCAAACCGCCTCGTAAGAAGGTGTGACTGGCAGGCGAAACCGCCTGCCCCCCTTGGTAAAGCATTGGCGGGCAAAGTGGGGCAGGCGGTTTCGCCTGCCAGCCCTTACGAAGCGGTTTGAACGGCCTGACTCGACCCCTGGAGCACGGCTTCCACCCGATCGAGCAGAGCCTGCTGGGTGAAGGGACGCCGAATCTCATTCGGCGCGCCTTCCGGGCGGCTGACAATGCGGAGCACCGCGACTTCGGGATGTGTCCGTCGCAGGTCCTCTTCGATCGAACTGGCGT
>JBGPHB010000001.1:0-26783 GCA_041484155.1 Bryobacteraceae bacterium | reverse complement strand
TGTCGTTAAACCGGTAGTCGAAGCGGACCATACCTGAGTCCTCGCGCACGGTGTTGCTGGCCACCAGGTTGATCTGATCGGTGGTCGAGTCAAGCGCGGTCTGGCCGATCGGGTAGGCGTCGATCAGAGGCTTCAGCACCGGCGATTTCGCGATCACTTTGGCGCGAAACGCCGCGTTGGGAACGAAGCTGACCTGGGTGATCCCGAGATCCTGACGCAAGCCTTCATAATTCACGAAGAAGAACGCTTTATCCTTTTTGATAGGACCGCCGAAGTTGGCGCCGAACTGGTGCAGTGTGAATGGCGGGATAGTCGCGCCGTCGAACGGCGAGCGGGCATCCAGCGCATCGTTGCGGATCGCATAAAACGTACCGCCATGGTACTGATTGGTGCCGGTTTTCGAAACCACTTGTACTTGAGCACCGCCCGCCGCACCGCTCTCGGCAGTGTAAACGGCCGTGCTCACGCGAAACTCGGCGATCGAGTCGAGGGCGATATTCAGCCGGGTCTCGGCCTTCTGCGTCTGTTCCTGGACGCCGTTGTTGTCAATGCCATCGAAGGTGTAATTGGCGTCGTCTATGGAATGCCCGTTGAACCGTATGCTGCGTTGCGAGCCGCCCCCGTAGTTCACCGCGCCGGGGACCAGTAACATGAGGCTGGCCCAGTTTCGCCCACTGATGGGGATCGATTTGATCTGCTCCGATTCAATCAGTCCACCCACTTCGGCGGAGGTCCGGTTCAGGGTTTCCACGGTGGCGGTTACCTCTACTACGTCAGTGGTAGAGCCAACTGCCAGTCCGGCATCCAGGGTGCGCGATTGGCCGACAGCCAGCTCCACGTTCTTGAACTCCGCGGCGCGAAATCCTGGCTTCGTGACGGTAACGGTGTACGCGCCGATCGCCAGTGACGGAATCTGGTAGGTTCCCGACGACCCGGTCAAAGTTTCGCGGCGAAGGCCCGTATGGGAGGAGACCGCCACGACCTTCGCGTCCGGCACCGCTGAGCCCGTGGGGTCAGTTATAGTGCCGTTCAGTGATGTTCCATCCACTTGCGCCGCCAGGCGCAGAGTCGAGACAAGCAACAGGCAGAGACACGAAAACGGTTTAGAGGCTATCATCGTTGGTCAGGAACCTTTCCTACGAAATACCCTAATTCTGTGGGCGGAGAATGACTCGAAATTGACGTTTCCAATACAGGAGTGTTACGGGATCGAATCGCAACTGGACTCTCATCCGATATTCACCCGTACGTCACGGCACGTCCGTAACATGGACGAACCCACTGACTCTTTTGGTGTCTTATGAAGAAACTGTTGTGTTTGGTTCTGGGCGGTGCCGCTACTCTCGCGGCTGCCGATAAGATCGCGGGCGGCCCGTTGGTCCCGCAGGTGACCTCCAATAGCGCCACCGTCGTGTGGATCGTGCAAAGCGACGAAGCGACGGTCCAGCCGGCCGGAGGAGCCGCCGCGCGCAAGTCGCCATCCCTCCGCGTAGAGAAGACGACTCTCACCGGGCTGGAGCCGAATACGCGGTACGAATATCAGGTCGCCGGCCAGGACGCCGGGAAGGGATCTTTCAAAACACCACCCACAAAAGCAGAACCCTACAACTTCGTGGTGTACGGCGACAATCGCACGCGTCACGACGTGCACCGCCGCGTCATGGATACGCTGGTCAAACATGGGATCCCGGATTTTGTGCTCCAAACGGGGGATCTGGTCGCCAACGGAAACGACAGCTCTCTGTGGCCCATCTTCTTTGACATCGAGAAGGAGCTTCTCAGGCAGACCGCGTTCTTCCCGGCTTTGGGGAATCATGAACGCAACAGCCGCGATTTCTACGAGTTCTTCCAGGCCACCACCGCGTACTACTCATTTGACTGGGGCAACGGCCACTTTATCGTGATCAACAGCGACATCGAGAATGTGTCCCGTAACAAACGGGAGAAAGCAGCGTTTTGGGCCGAGCAGACCCGCTGGCTGGAAGAGGATCTGCAAGCTCACCAGGGCGCCGATTACCGGTTCGTGACTGCGCATCACCCGCCCTACACCGCGGTCGCCCGGCGGCAAGGTGACAACCCGCACATGACGGCGCTGGTGCCGCTGTTCGAAAAGTATCACGTGACGATTGGATTCTTCGGTCACGATCACAACTACCAGCACTATTTGAAGAACGGTATCCACTATGTGGTGACCGGAGGTGGCGGCGCTCCTCTCTACGACGTAGATAAACCGCCCCCGGGAATCACTCAAAGGGTGGTCAGCATCGAGAACTTCGTCAGCGTGACGGTGGATGGCGAGACCATTCGCGTTGAAGCCATCGGGATCGACGGCAGCACGCTGGACAAGTTCGAACTTTTGCGTGCCAAGTTCTAGAAGGCAATTCTGTCACCTCTACCCTTCAACCACCAGACGATAGCCGACGCCCGGCTCCGTCTGCAAGTGTTTTGGCCGTGCGGGGTCGCGCTCTAGCTTTCGCCGGAGTTGGGCGACGTAGACTCTGAGGTATTGGGCTTGTTCGATATGGTTCGGCCCCCAGACTTCGTTCAGGAGCTGGCGCTGCGTCAGTACCTTTCCCGCATGTTTGATCAGCACCAGGAGGAGCTTGTACTCGTTCGGTGTGAGATGGACCTCCTGGCCATCCACCTTGACGATGCGCTTGTCCAGGTCCGCCTCGACGCGACCGAAGTGGAATACGGCACCGGCGCCATCCTGGCCGATCGCGGCTGACCGGCGAAGCGCGGCACGGATCCGCGCCAGCAACTCGCCGACCGCGAACGGCTTGGCGACGTAGTCGTCGGCGCCCAGGTCGAGCGCGGCGATCTTATCTTTCTCCTGTCCGCGGGCGGAAACCACCACGATCGGCGTCTGGCTCCATTCGCGCACCCGGCGGATGACTTCGAGTCCGTCGCGATCCGGGAGGCCGAGGTCAAGCAGGATCAAGTCAGGCTGCCGCGCCGCGGCCTGGGCAACGCCCTCCCCGGCGGTGACGGCCTCATGAAACTGGTAGCCTTCCGCGGCGAGCGTCGCGCGCAGGAATCGCCGGATTTGGGAATCATCCTCGATCACCAGGATCAGTGTCTTCATCGCTGCGTTTCCAAGGGCAGGCGGATCCTGAGGACCGCTCCCCCTCCCGCCCGGTTGAAGGCCTCGATGGTTCCCCCGTGAGCCTCCACGATCGCACGGCAGATCGCGAGACCGAGACCGGCGCCGCGCACGCCCTCCGGTCTCCCGCGATAGAACTTTTCAAAGACGCGCTGCTCCTCACCCGGAGCGAAGCCGGGACCGCGATCTCGAACCTCCAGCGTGACGCCGCCCTCTTCGGCTTCGGCCGCCACTTCCACGGGCGTCCCCGGCGGGCTGTACTTGACGGCATTCTCCAGGAGATTCACCACCACCTGTCCCAGGAGCACGTCATCCACTGAGACGAGTGGCAGGCTGTCGGGCAGCAGTGTCGTCACCGGTCGTCCCACCAGTTGAGGCTCCATCCGCTGGAGCGCCGCGCCGACGATTTCCTCCAGAGGATATAGGTCCCGGCGCAGCTCGACACCGCCCGACTCGAATCTGGTCATCTCGAGAAGGTTGCCCACTAACCGGCCAAGCCGCTCCGCTTCCTCGGAGATACTGTCCAGCAGGTCCCCGCGGGTTTCGGGCGGCAGTCTCTCGCCCTGCGAATGGAGTGTGGAGGCGGCGCCCGTGATGGATGCGAGCGGGGTCCGAAGATCGTGGGAAACCGCGCTCAGAAGGGAGCTGCGCATCTGCTCGGTCTGCATCTGGATGCGGGTCTCTTCGGCAGCGTGCTGGCTAAGAGTCCGTTCGATGGCCAGGGCAGTCTGGCTTGCGTACGCCTCCAGGAGATTCTTGTGCTCTAGGAAAAATACATCGCGGTTGGAATCGGGGAGAACACCCATGACGCCCACAGTCTTGCGCGCGCTGCGCAAAGGGAGATAAACAGCGGCTGCGTCGGAAAACGCGTCCGAGCCTTTTCCAGCCTTCTGGCCATGATCGAACACCCACTGAGCGGCGGCCTCCTCCGCCGTGGAGATGGGCAGGTGATCGGAGGTGCGACGCCGGAAAGTAATCTTGCCTTCGTCGGGGAGAAAAATTACCACGGGCACCTGAAACACTTCTTCGGCGCATTCCGCCGCGGTCCTTGCCACATCGAAGACGCGGGTCTGTCCCGCCAGCCTGCGGGACAGGCGGTACAGAGTTTCGGTCCTCGCCTCACTATCGACCGCGTTCGCCGCCTGCATGCGGATTCTTGCGGTCTGGGTGCTGATGACCAGCGCCACCACCAGCATCCCCGCGAAGGTAATCAAATATTCGTAATCCGCGACCCGGAATGTCAGATACGGCGGAACACAGAAAAAGTCGAACGCAGCCACGCTGAGAAACGAGGCGGCGACCGCGACTCGCCGGCTACAGCGCATCGCGACCGCCACCACACCGAGCAAATACAGCACCACCAGGTTGGTCGGGACCAGGTAAGGACGCAGGATCAAGGCCACCAGCGTCGAGGTCCCGATGATGACGCCCGACAGAGCAAACTCGCGCGGGTGCTCGTTCGGCTGGAACGTCACACTATCATTATGGGTCAGTCGTGCTTTTGAACTGCATTTTCCGCTGCTCCCAGAATCTCGTCTTGCCTGCCGCCGTCGAGCTCCTCTTCCAAACGTTGTAACGCTACTCCCACAACATCCCGGTGGTGCAGCTTTGAGCCGAGCCCTTGTTGTTCGGACATCCGCAGCCAAATCCTGTGGAGCCGGTCCACATCTTCCGGCCAAAGGCGTGGCGGGTGCGGGCCGAGGTTCACGAACTCCGAGGGGCGGTCGGGGCTCATCACTTCCAATGAAAAAGGATGCCGCGGTTCCGGTAACCGTTCCCAGGCCAAACCGATGCGGCGCGCCAATTCGTCCGAAGTCATGCGCGCCGAGACTCCGGCGACCAGCCGGGAAGCCTGCAGTGTAGCGGCTGTCTGCACCATCGCATCGAACGGATCGACGGCCGGCACCACCAGCAACTCGACTCGCTTGCCCTCCTTTTCCGCCATCGACACCACGTGCGAGAACAATTCCTGCTCATAACCGGCGAAGAGCTGGTCGTCGCGCAGGTCATACTCCGCGGCGCCGGCGGAAATGGGACGGACCGTCATCACCACAATATCGTGGCGGCGCAGATTCGTCTTCTCCAGAACTTTCCCCAAGTGCCACATGCGGTGGTAATCGCGGACCGCCGCCAGAACGCACCCAGGGCGCGCCTGGAGCGTCTCCGCGGTTACTTGCGACTGGTGCTCGAGGTTGAATTTCTCCAAATCAGATCTTTTCTCACGCTTCTTGCTGGCGTTGACGCGCTCGGAAATCAGGAACAGGATGTACAGTACCACCGTAAAGGAGACGCCATAGATGGTGGCGACCCTCTTAGAAAACAGATTGGCGATCGCCACCAGAAACAGCACCAGCGTGGTCGCCGCCAGGCCAACCGGTATTTCCTTACCGCCGATGGTTAGGTTCAGCGGGACCTTGTATTCCTGATCGTGGCGCTGATACCGCAGAACCAGGACGCCCAGCGCTTTGAGCGCGAAGCTCCATACGACCCCGAAGGCATACGCTTCGCCCAGCAGCAGCATGTCCCCTCTGCTGCCAATGATGGTCGCGATCTGCAGCAAGGCCATCAGGGTGAGGATGCGGGACGTGGTGCCGTATTTAGCGTGTGGCTTCCGGAACCAGTCCAGCAGAACGCCGTCTTCCGCGACGCGATTCAACACTCCGTTGACGCCGATCAAAGAGGTGTTCACGGCGCCGGCCAGAATCATCACGCCGACAATTACGACAAAGACATGAAATCCCAACTTCAACAGCGTGGGGCCCGCCAGATTCATGACCAAGCCGCCGATCATGTTGTCGTAATACATGCTGCGCGTCGCGTCGGGAATGATCATGACCGCCAGGATGGAGATCACTCCAGTGCAGATCACACAATACGTGCATACGATGTTCGCCGTGATCCGAAGGTTCTTGAGCTTGGGATAGCCCAGTTCGCGATACACCTGAGCCAGCGTTTCAAAGCCGCTCATCGCCAGCAGGGAGTGGCCGGCCGCCACCAGGATCACGACAAATGATATCTGCGCGAAGAAAGTTCCGTTCAACCATCCCAGGGATTCGCTGGTCAGGTGCAGGTTGGAGGGTGTCGGTAAGGGAGGGAGCTGCACGTTTCCCCGCAGCAGCAGCGTAAGCGGGCACCAGATGAGAAGCGCGACCACCATCACGGTTGTGATCTGCATGATCCGAAGCGCCTTGTGGCTGGATTCCGGGACGCCCTTGATATTGCTCCACCAGAAGTACACGGTGATCGCGACGCTGAAAAATACCGCGAAAGAAGTTGGATTCGTGCGCCAGCCCTGATGCATCGTCTCGCTCAGATCGTTCAGCAGACTTCCCAGGTACAGGCCCGCGCTGACCACGCTGATGGGACCGGTGAGAATATAGTCCACCACCAGAGCGGAAACGGAGAGCTTCGCAACCGTCGGCCCGATGCTGTCCCGTACCACCACGTAAACCCCGCCCCGAACGAACATGCCGCAGCTCTCCATGTATACGGAGCGGACCGCGTAGCTGAACAGCATGACCGCCAGCACCATCCACGGGGCGGACTTGCCGATGGCTTGTTCGGTGATTCCACCGATGTAATACATGGTGGACGCGATGTCGTTCAGCACCACCGCGGCGGCCTGCCAAAAGGAGATGAACGAGAGGGCCACGGTGGTGGCCACCACTACTTTGGTGGTTGTGGCTTGCGTGTTCACTGCTCAACCTTCTCCAGAGCGGCTTCGACGGGAGAGGGCTCCCGCGGATCGACGATCATCACGTGATGCCCGTCCCGCCGTAGCATCCTCGCCAATCTCTTATCGGCGGTAGGCCACCAACCCTGCCGTCCTTCGATCACCACCATTGAGTCCGGCTTGAGCGCCTGACGGACGGTCCGCTGTCGATCCCGGCAAAGATACAACTTAATGGTGGTCTCGACGTCCTGGTCAGCCGCCATCGTACAGAGCGCCTGCTCGGTAAACTCGACGGGAACCGGCGGGCAGCGCAGGTCCAAAGGATAAGGCACGACCTGCGCGACCAGGATGGTGATGCGTGCGCCAAGATCGTGCGCCAGGGCGGTGGCCGCTTTCAGCGTGGCCTGTGTGCCCGCCATGTTTGTAAAAATAACGTGGACCTCGAGTTTCGGGCAGCCCTCGGACGAAGCCCCCTCAGCAGGCCGGTCATGGCCCTCCCAGACTTGACTCTTACGCACCAATATCAGGCTAAGGAAAACGCCCTTAGAGCTTTATCAAGATCCGCGGCAAAGGCGTAAAGAAACTATAAGGAATGCAAGCTGTGAAAACTTCGTTCGGCCCGCTCCGTTACCGTCGCGGTTCGGTATCGGCACTGCTGTGTCGCCGGCCTGGGTCTCGCGGCAGTGTTCACCAAAGCACTGTCCGGGATGCTTTACGGCGTGTCGCCATCCGACGCGACGACACTGTCAACCGTAGTCCTGATCGTGCTGGTTGTCGCCGCCGCGGCTTCGCTCGTCCCCGCGTGGATCCGATGCAAGTATTACAGGATGAATAACTGTACGACTGAAGTAGTGCTTAGACTTGTGACAATGAAGAGGATGAATCTTTCGCTGTCACCCGCGCTGCACAACATCGTGCGCGATCTGCGCACCGAGGGTTTCCGTGCCCTGGTGGTGGGCGGAGCGATCCGCGACGCCCTGCTGGGGATCGATGCAAAGGACGTCGATATCGAGGTCTACGGCATTGGCTACGATCGCTTAGCCGATTTCCTGGCGAGGTACGGACGAATCGACCTGGTAGGCAAGAGTTTTGGCGTCGTCAATTTCACTGCGTCCGGCGAAACCTGCCACCTGAGCGTGCCGCGACGAGATAGCAAGATTGGCTCGGGTCACCGCGATTTTCTCTCCACCTTCGACGAAACCATTACTCCGCGCGAGGCCGCCAGCCGTCGCGACTTCACGATCAACGCTCTCGCCTTCGATCCCCTGACGGATGAGCTTCTGGACTTCTTCGGCGGCCGCGAGGATCTTCAAAACCGTGTCTTGCGCGCCACCAGCGAAGCTTTCCGCGAAGACCCGCTACGGGTGCTGCGCGGGATGCAGTTCGTTTGCCGCTTCGATCTCACGCTCGATCCCGCGACTGCCGGCATGTGCCGGTGTATTGCCGAACAATACTCGACGCTTCCCAAAGAGCGCATTGCCGAGGAGTTCATGAAATGGGCCGTGAAAGGCCCGCGGCCCGGGCGCATCGCCGGATACCTGACTGAAACCGGCTGGATGGTCCATTTCCCGGAGCTAGAGCGCATCCTCGGCGTGCCGCAAGACCCGGAATGGCATCCCGAGGGCGACGTCGGCATCCATACGATGCACGTGGTCAACGCGGCTGCGGCGATTGCGCAACGCGACGGCCTCGAAGGCGATCCTCGCGCCGTACTGCTGTTCGCCGCGCTTACTCACGACTTTGCAAAGGCCGGCACCACGGAACTGCGCGAGAAAGAGGGTTTGCTGCGCTGGACAGCCTATGGTCACGAGCCCGCCGGCGGTCCTCTGGCGCGCCAGTTCCTGGAACGAATCGGCATCAAGAGCGCGATCGTCGATCAGGTGGTTCCCCTCGTCGAGAACCATTTGGCCCACTCGAGCATCGGCGCCGACGTGACGCCCCGGACCGTCCGCCGGTTGGCGGTCCGCCTGGCCCCCGCGAGCATCGGACAATTGGTACACCTGATCGAAGCCGACGCCTCCGGCCGCCCGCCGCGTCCCCCCGGTTTGCCCGAAGCAGCGGCGCGCATCCGGGACATGGCCAATGCGCAGTCCGTCGATCACCAGCCGCAAGCCCCGCTGATCCTCGGCCGGCACGTGCTTCCGTATTTCGAGAATCGACCGGGCAAGCATATCGGCGAAGTGACGGACGCGGCCTATGAGGCTCAAGCGGACGGCGTCTTCTCTACCGGCGACGAAGCTTTGAAATGGCTGCAAGGCTATATGGCCAGGCAGGCGAAGTGATATAGTGGCCGGGCTTGGCTTTCATCGGGTACCACTCATGAAGGTGCTGGTCATGACCGGAGGCCTGGTCACGGGAACCGAGGCCTCGGTGTGGATCGCGCTGCGGAAGCTGTTCGAGCAATGGCGGGCCTCGGAGCACGCCTGGCTCGATCTGAAAATCAAGCTGGTCTTCGCCGAATTCCTGATTCGAAGGCCGCGCTCCGAAGACCAAGATCTCTGGGCGCCGGATCTCACGGAGGTCGTCCTTGCGACTCTTCTCAACCAAGCTGGAATGGGGTACTCGCTGGCGACCTACGGCGATCTCTTCGACCGGCCTGGCATGGTGGACAAGCTTGTCGAGGAAGCCGATTGCATCTTCTTCTCGACCACATTCCTAAGCGACCTGAGCGAGATCCTTCCACTGATCCGGATGCTGAAGCGCCCGCACAATCGTATCGTTGTCGGCGGCCCTCTGGCGGGGCTGCTCGCCGACCGCTGGGAAGGCATGCCGGAGGTCGACGTGCTCGCCGCCGGCTACGGAGAATTCCTGGTGGCGGCACTGGTGGACTGGATTCGTTCGGGGTTCACGGTATTGCGGCCGGCCGCGGGAGGGCGCCTCCAGCAAAGGGGACCCACGCAAGTTCTCCATAGTGGTGTGCCGGAAACCCATAACCTCGACTTTCTTCCCACCCCGGACTGGATGCTTTCCGAGCACGACCGTCGCCGCCGCTATCGCATGATCTACTACGAGAGCGTGCGCGGCTGTCCCTACCGCTGCAGCTTCTGCAACTACCCGTATCTATTCACCGACAATCGCTTCCGGTACAAGAGCGCGGAACGAATGGTTGAGGAATGGGAGCACTACCTGTTCAATCTCGACATCGAATACGTCACCTGTCTCGATTCGCTCTTCACCGTACCTCGGGCGCGGCTCACGGAATTCTGCCGAACCCTCATCGAGCGCCGGCTGCATGTGAAATGGATCTGCTATGCACGAGCCGACGACTTAGCCGATGAAGCGACCACCGCACTCATGAAGGCCGCCGGGGCGCACCAGGTTCAGATAGGCGTCGAATCCGGCGACCAAACCCAGCTCGACAACATGGATAAGGCCTGCACGGTGGAATCAAATGGCCGCGCCATCGATAACTGCCGTAAGTACGGCATCACTAGTTTGGTCTCGCTCATCATTGGGTTCCCCGGCGAGACCGCCGACACTCTCGCGCGCACACTGGATTTTCTCCGGCGGCATCCTCCAGATTTTTTCTATCTTGCTCCGTTCAGCACTCGTGCAACCGGAGTTCCTATGCTGACCGAGGCCAATCGCCGCCGGTTCGGTCTGCACACGGCGGATCATTTGAGAACGCCTGCGCCCTACTGGTTGCACCGAACCATGTCCTGCACCGAGGTTGGCAACCACGTACGGCAGTTGCACCAAAATGTGATGAGCGAAGGCATATCCCTGCACGCGGCCCTGTTCCATGACCGTCTCCTTGATTTTCGGGTGGAAGATCGTGACGCTTGGTTGCGCCAACAAAAGGCGATCGTGCGAGGTTCGCGCTTTCCGTCCTGGATCTTCGATAGCCTGAACCGATTTGTGGATTGGCGGCTCGCGGCCGATGTGGAGCGGTGTCTCTCGCCGGGGGATTCGTCGCGACCGCTAAACTTGATTCACATTGCCTAACCGGATCGCGCCGGCACTTCCGCATCTGCGCCCAGCGAGGGCCGTGGTCTGTGATATAGTGATCGAACTGATTTTGTCCTCATTGAATCGTTCGGGGTGAAGTGACGGGATTATGAATGGAACAGGATTTTCCCCCGGCCCTGTGTTGGCCGAGCGACCTCGTTTAGCATTGGCCGGCAGGCTCGTTTCACGCGCGGAGTTAGCTCCCGGTAAGATTCGCCAGCTGTTCGAGTTGCTGGCTCAGAATTTTACGGGGGTCGACTTCCAGACGTTTCAGGCAGATCTCCAGGAGAAGAACTGGGTCGTCCTGCTCGAAGACGCCGCCGGCGGGCTGCATGGTTTCTCAACCCTGCTCATATGCGCGACCCGGACAAACGGCCGGCCGCTCACTGTGGTTCACTCCGGAGACACCATCGTGGAGCCGTCCGCGTGGGGCTCTTCCGCGTTACCGCGAGCATGGATCCAATCTGTCTACCAACTCCGTCGCGATTATCCGGAAGGAGATCTGTACTGGCTGCTGCTCACGTCTGGTTTCCGAACGTATCGGTTTATGTCCGTATTCTGGCGGCGATTCTACCCAAGATACGACGAAAGCACGCCGGCGGCGGAGCAGACGCTGATCGATGCGCTAAGCCTGGAACGATTCGGCGCGAAGTATCACCGCGAAATCGGCGTAGTGCGTTTCTCGAAGCCGCAGGTTCTTCGAGCGGAGTTGCTCATCGTTCCGGAGGGCAGGTACTCGGACCAGCACGTAAGGTTTTTCATGGAACGGAACCCGGGTTACATCGCCGGCGACGAACTGGTATGCCTTGCATCGCTTGACCAGGAGAACCTCACTCCCGCCGGAAGGCGGATGGTCCGCGGAGGCGTGACTGAACGGTGAACTGAAACCATGCCTGGGACAGTGCTGTTGCGGGCGATCCATGCGGCGTACCGAGCCTCGCTTACGCTGGCTCGGCGGCGTTTCGATCGCGCGGCGCGAGGATGCGAGTCTGCGCAGGCGGCCCGGCTCCGGAGGTTAGTGGCCGCGAACACGAACTCACAATACGGCCGAGCGCACGGATTCGACCGGGTATTTTCCGTCCGCGACTGGCAGAACCGCGTGCCCGTCGTTGGCTACGATGAGCTGGAGCCTTGGGTACAGCGCGCTTCCTGCGGAGAGCGGAATGTACTCACCGCGGAGCCGGTTCGTGTGTTTGAGCGAACCAGCGGCTCGACGGCGCCCAACAAGCTCGTGCCGTACACCAACACCTTGCTTGCGGAATTCGCGGCGGCCACCGGCCCTTGGCTGCATGACCTTTACACCTCGCTCCCAGCCCTGCGCGGCGCCAGCGGCTACTGGTCGATTTCGCCCGCGATGCGGGGGCCCGAGCGCACGCCGGGCGGTGTGCCCATCGGTTTTGCCGACGACACGCAGTATTTCGGTTCGCTCGCACGGATGGCGCTGCGACGCACGCTCGCCGTGCCGCCGGCGGTCGCCCGGCTCCAGGATATGGAAGCCTGGTCGATGGCCACGGCACGACATCTCGTGGCGTCCGCGAACCTGGGCCTGGTCTCGATCTGGCATCCTTCGTTCTTCACACTGCTCCTCCGGACCATCGAGGCCCGGCTGGACGAGTTGCTGGGGGGGCTGACACCCCGCCGCGCGGCGGATGTGCGTGCCCGGCTCGGGAGGTATGCGCTCGGTGAGGCGCTGTGGCCGCGCCTCGCGCTGGTTTCCTGTTGGGCTGACGGCGCGTCCGCTGATGCGCTGCCGGCGCTCCGCCGGTACGTTCCGCATGCCCGCGTACAGCCGAAAGGTCTTCTGGCTACCGAAGGCGTCGTATCGTTCCCTTTGCTGCACGGCGACGAGTCGCACGAGGTGGCCGCCGTGGCTGGACACTTTCTCGAATTCGTGGATCTTGAGCACCCGAAATCGCGACTCCGGCTCGCTCACTAGCTGCGCAGCGGAGCTAGTTATGGGCCCGTGGTCTCGACGGGAGGCGGCTTTTATCGCTATCGCTTCGGAGACGCCGTGCGTTGCCACGGTTTTTACATGCAGGCGCCGCTGTTGCACTTCGAGGGGCGCATCGATCAAGTCTGCGACGTCTGCGGGGAGAAGCTCAACGCGCGGTTGGTCGCTGCGGCGCTGCGGCGCGCGGAGCAAGACACCGCGGTGTCGCTCTCCTTCGCGCTGGTGACTCCCGTGGCCGGGGACCCGCCGCGCTACAGACTCTACGGCGAAGGGACCGACGACGCAAACCTGCGGGCGTTTGGGGATCGTCTCGACCGCGCCCTTGCCGAGAACGATAGCTACCGCTACGCCCGCGCTCTCGGCCAGCTCGCGGCGATCGAGGCCGTTGCTGTCCGGGACGGCGCCGCGCGCTACCATCGGGCCTGCGTCGCCACAGGCCAACGGCCGGGCAACATCAAGCCCACGTACCTCGATAACCGCCTGGACTGGAGCGCGGTCTTTGGCGGCGTGACGGCCGCGCCTTCCGAACTGTCCGAGGCGGCACGATGAGTGCGCATCCTACTGTCCAGAGTTCCGCGGTTCCATGTGGGATCCAGGTCCTGCAACCCGGCCCGGGTGCTCGGATGCGCGAGCGATCCGGCCTGCTCAAGGAGGCTTGGTATGCAGCCGCACTGTCGAGTGAGCTCACGAGCAAGCGGCCGCTCGCACGCGTAATTCTAGAGCAACCGCTGGTGCTTTGGCGCGCCGTAGGCGGGTGCGCCGTAGCGATGGAGGATCGCTGCGCACACCGCGGTACTGCTCTCTCCAAAGGTGAGGTGCTGGACGGCAAGCTTGGCTGCCCCTACCACGGATGGGTTTACGACGCCGAGGGACGATGTATCGTCGTGCCGTCGGAGGGAACCCGCGTGCCACCGGTGGAATGCCGCGTGCCCAGATTTCCCGTCCGCGAGCGTCACGGACTCGTCTGGGTATGGATGGGCAACCTCACTCCGACCCGCGATCCCTTCGCCATGCCGTATTGGGAGACGCCCGGCTGGGGCGCCTACTATATGGTGACGGAGTTTTCCAACGAGGTTACTCATCTCATCGAAAACTTCATGGACGTCCCTCACACCACCTTTGTTCACGCCGGCTGGTTCCGCAAACCGGCGCACAGGCGCGTGAGCGTAGTGGTCGAACGCACCTCCGAGAGCGTTCTGGTGACGTACCATCTTCCGAACGACGAGATCGGATTCACGGGGCGGATCCTGAATCCCGAAGGTGCGCCGACAAAACACTCCGACAGGTTCTACATGCCGAATAACACACGCGTGGACTACACCTTCGGCTCGCGGCGCGGAATCACCATCACCAGTACGTGCACGCCGCGCGGGCCCTACGACACGGTGGTCTATACGCTGATCAGTTACAGGCTTGGGTGGCTGAACGCTTTCGCACCGCTCTGGCTACCCCTCTACACGCGCCAAGTGATACGGCAGGATGTCGAAATCATGAGCGTGCAGGGTAACAACTTGCGCCGCTTCGGTGGCGAGACCTGCTTCAAATCAACTCCTGCCGACTTGCTGCACGATTATATTGAGTCCCTTCGCAATCACGCCGAGCTGGGTGGTACGGGCTCGCCTCCCGAGCCATCGGTTGAGGAGGTATCCTTTTGGATCTGATGGATAGCCCTGCTCGCGTATTCAACGCTTTCTTGCGCCTCGCCGGTAACCGTCCGTGGCAGGTTCTAACCGCGCATACTCTGCTGACGTCGGTCCTGTATGTGCTCGCCTCGCACGCGCCGTACACCGCACCCCTCGTAGTGACCCCGAGTGCGCTGGACCGGAAGATCGAGTTCGCGCCAGCGGCCGCGGCGCCCTATCTCACGTATGTGTTCCTCCTGCCGCTTCTGGTCCTCCTGGCGCGGGCGCTTCCTGGTTTTGCGCGAGTGTTTACCGCGACCGTAGGCTGCGCGCTGGTGAACCTGATGCTGTATCTCGCGGTGCCGACGCGGCTCGCGGCGCGCCCGGCGGCGCCAGCCGGCACGCTACTCGCTTTCATTCAGCACATTGACCCGCCGTTCTGCGCAATGCCGAGCGGGCATGTCTCGGTTCCCGTAGCCATGGCGTTGGCAGCTCAATTGGTCGCGCGCCCGGCAGGCCGGAGTCATGCGCGCCGATGGCGCTGGTTGGCGGCGCTGTTCTCTTCGTGGACGGCCGTGCTGGCCGCTTCGGCGCTGTTGACAAAGCAGCACTACCTGGTCGATGTACTGTCTGGAGCCGCGCTGGGCGCTCTCTCCGCCATCGGATTGGTGGGCTGGGGCCGGCGCCGGGTTTCAAGCGCTTTGGCCCTCCACTGGCCGACGGTGCGCGCACTCGCGATGGAGTGGGGCATCATCGCAGCGGTAGCGCTCGCCGCGCTTCGCTGGTGGAATCCGGCTATGGTCGTGTTGGCCATCTTGATCATCGCGACGCGGCAGCACGCCTTGCTCGCGCTTTTTCACGATGGTGTCCATGGACTGGTGGCGCGCAGCCTTCGGGTCAACGACTTCGTTGTAAACTCAGCCGTCGGAGTGCCTGTACTGCTTCCCATTCACCTGTACCGCGCGCTCCATCTGAGCCATCACCGGGATCTCGGGACCGAACGCGATCCCGAGCGGGTGCTCCTCTATCGCGGCCAACCGTGGGCTTACCGGCCGCTGGCGCTGGCTGCGTTGGCGCGGCAACTCGCTGGCGACGTGTTTGGCTGGTACACCATCGTCATGGCGTGGCGCTACCTCCAGGAGCGAGGGAACACGCGGAGGCTGAGATTGCCGGCCACGCACGCCTATCCCGAACTCACAGCCCAGTTTGCCGCGTATGCCTGTGTGTGGGGCGCGGTCATGCTGGTGTGGCCGTCCGTCGCCCTGCGCCTGGCCCTACTCTGGTTCCTCCCATACTTTACGCTCACGCAACTGCTGCAGAAAGTGCGCAGTTTCGCCGAGCATACGGGCGCCGGCGCACGTGAGGGCCCATCGCACAGTTGGGCGCCGGGTTTGGTAGGCCGGCTAACCATCTGGCCGCACAACATCAACTATCATCGCGAGCATCATGGGCGGCCGGATCTGCCGTGGGACAGGCTGGCAGTGGTGTTCCCCGCCGCCCGCCAGCGTCCGGGTCGCGAGCTTGTGCCGCACCTGTGGAGCGGAGCGCTGCGATGACGTTAGGCAAACCGTCCCAAGCACCGGCCAAATCTCTGCCCTCGCCGCGCATCCAGAAGCCGGCGGCGCAACGGAAAATTGAAGTCGAAGGCGAGAGCATGATGCCGCATGTCGAGCCGGACTGGAACTATCTCGGCCGCTATAGTAATGCCAATCTGGGCGTCACTGCGGTGCAGGTGGCAGGATGGGCGGCCCTCCTCACGCTCATAGACGGCGCTCGGATTCCCTGGATTGTCCGCGCGTGTGGAGGCGTGGCGTTCTGCCTCATGATGCAGGGCGTTTTCACCATGCTGCACGAGTTCTGCCACGGGAACGCACACCGCAATCCCCGGCTTAACTACTTGATTGGCTGGATCACCGCGACGATCTTCAGCACCGCGCCAACGTTGTTTCGCGTCCAGCATTGGGGACATCACCGCCGTAATCGCACGGAGGCGGAGCGCGCGGACTTTATTCACCCAGGCGAACACCCAATCTGGAAGACAGCCCAGTACTACCTGGCGATTCTGGGGGGAATCTGGCTGGTTTCGTTCTTGTTTCCTCTGATCGTGCCACTGGTTCCATACCGTTTTTCACAGTGGCTCGCGCGGGGCGAGCGGTTCAATACGTTCGCCACGGGTTTCGGTGAGATCAAAGCGCGTGAATGGCGGATGATGCAGTGGGAGGGCTTGTGGTTGCTCGTGTTCTGGACTGGCGTGCTGTGGCTGGGGCCATGGCACTGGCAGACGCTAGCCATATCGTACGCCGCTTTCGCATTCAGTTGGTCGTCGCTGCAGTGGATCTACCACATGCGCACGCCAGTCCATGTTATCGAAGGTGCGTACAACCTGCGTGCGCCGTCGTGGATACGAGTATTGTTCCTAAACTTCAATTACAACCTCACGCACCACCGCAACCCGGCCATGCCATGGCAGGAGCTGCACAAGAGCAGCAACCCAAAGGAGACACAGCCGATATGGTACCGTTACCTGCTGGTTTTCCGCGCACCCATTCCGTTCCCGGAGGATCTCTCGGTCCTCCAAAAGCGTTACTTCTGACTGAGTATCCCGGATGCGCTTCGCGGAACTGATCGCTCGCTATCCCACGGCGCGGCTCGCGACGCCGAACGACAACGCACGTATCCTCGAGTTCTTCGAGCGGGCGCCCATGCGCTCGGCGGGCTTCACGGTACAGTACCGCCGCCGTCCTGACTTCTTCGGGCTGCTCCGCTATCAGGCAGATCGTGCGCACGTTCTCATAACCGAAGACGCCGCCGGCGCCGTGCGTGGCATCGGTACGGTATCGCTGCGCCCGGCATGGGTGGCCGGCCGGCTGACGACGGTGGGCTATCTTGGTGACCTGCGGGTCAGGTTCGACCGGTCCGCCGGGCCCATGTGGCGCCGCTTGTACAGCGAGTTCCTCGCGCGTTCCGGAGAGATCGATGAACTGGCCGATTGCACACATTGGTTCACCACCATCCTCGACGACAATCGGCCCGCGCGTCTGGCGCTCGGCTCGCGACGCGCGGGGCTGCCGGGGTATGTTCCGCTCGCTCCGTTCACGATGCGTAATCTCATCGTCCGATTGCCGATCCCTCGGGCCGGGCATGCGAGCAGGCGCTGGCAGGTACGCGACGCCGCTCCGGGAGATCGCGAGCGGCTGGCGGCTTTTTTTGAAGAAAACAATCGGCGCCTCCCGCTTGGCTTCTGCGGGGAATTCGAGAGACGGCTCGCCCGGTGGGATGGGCTATCGGTTACTGATTTTGTGTATGCCGCCGAAGGCGAGGAGATCGTGTCGTGTGTCGCGCCCTGGTCGCCGTGCCAGGTCAAGCAAACGGTAGTTTCGCGGGTGCCTCCGGCATTGCGCCTCCTGGGACTTGCGGCGAGCTTCCTGCCGCGCCCGCCGCTGCGGATTCCCGAGGCCGGCGAGCCGCTGCGGTCTCCCTACCTTACCCATCTGACGTTTAGCGACCAGCTCACGGAAACGGCGCGCGCGTCGATGTTTCGCGCCATGCTCGACCACCTGTTTGACCGCTGGCGCGATGCTGACTGGCACTGCGTCGCTCTGTGCGATTTCGTGGATTGGGGTCTTGGGCGGGCGCTGCGCGGGTTCGTGCAGCAGACGGTGCCGATCACTCTTTATGCGGTAGTGCCCCCCGGGCGATCTAGCGACGAAGTGAACGCCCTCCGGGGCGGCGGACCTCCAGCCTTCGAGATGGCAATGGTTTAGATTTGAATGGTTTAGTTCACAATGTCGATGTTGCCAGCCACATGGACCCCCGACGGGTTCGACCGATACCGTGGGCTCTACCCGCAAACGCCTTCTCTCGCGCCCGAGCCCGACCGGGTGTGGACCAAGCAGTTTGCCAGGGTGTGGCGTGAAGGCAACGCGGGCGCCGGGGACAAGCTGCGGTCACGCTCGGCCCGCACAACGATCGTCTTTGTTCGTGGGTACCTCGGCCACTACATGCCGGGCAACCTCCTCGCCGCGCATGCTGCCGTGCGCCGACTGGGTTTCGATGCATTCATCGCCCGCAACCGTGCTGGAGGGACAGTCGCCACTAACGTGGCTGCCCTGGCGCATCAGCTCGCTGTGCGAGGAACCCGCAAGCGCCTGGTATTCTGCGGGCACAGCCGCGGCGGCCTGGAGTGCATGACGCTGCTTGCAAGCGAGCCGGAACTGGCGGCACGATGCGATGGTGTGGCACTCTCGCAGACGCCGCACGGATCATCGAGGGTCATCGAAAGTGTGCTTCTGGGACGCCACCACGAGACGCCTCGCCGTGCAGGCCGGCGTGTCGCGGAAGTCATGCAACACGCGGCTCTGGTCCTGCTCGCCGCAAGACGCGGCGGCTACGAGCTTACCTCCGACGTGTGGCCGGCGCTGGTCGGTCGCGTGGAAGGCGTCGCCTGGCCGTTCCCCGTGCTGCAGACCGCCTCGTGGTCGTCTCGCCCTACCGCATGGCTCGATTCATTTCACAAGCGGCTGGGCGAAATCAGCCCAGGTCACGCGCACGATGGCCAGTTCTTCCTCAACGATCTCATCTGGCCGCGGCTGCCGCACCTCCTGCTCCCCGATCTGGACCACGCGCAGCCCGCGGTTGGCGGATATGGTTTTGACCATGCGCGCTACTGGCTCGCGGTGCTCGCCGTGCTGCTCCAAGATCGGCCACCTCAGTCGCCGAGCCGGGGGAAAGGTTCTGTATGAGCAAAGCGGTAAATGCCTCGTCGTGTGACGCCCGTCCTCATCTCGCGCAGGATCTCGAGGAGGCTTTGGATTCCGCGTCCACTCCGCACCTTTCCCGCCGCGACGTACCCCAAGTGTTCCTGCAACCTGCCACGGCGGCAGGACTTGTGCGCATGGCCCTGGAGGAATGGGGGATGATCCTCGCGCTTTGGGCAGGCATGACTGTCTTGCCGTGGTGGGCCTACCTGATTCTCGTGATTCCGCTGGCAGGACGGTTCCACGCCCTCGGCGTCATCTTGCACGATGCCGCGCACATGCCGCTCCGGGAAAAGGCGCTCGGCATACGGTTGGTGGAGGTACTGTGTGGTTACCCGATCGCGTCGACCCTCAACGCGATGCGCTACCACCACCTCCGTCACCATCGCGACAGTGGGATGGAGACGGATCCATACTACAAAACGGGGCGGCAGAACGTTCTTTGGTGGAGCCTAAACACCCTGCGCGGACTGGTTCTCGTACCATTCTGGACCGTGCGCGCACTCGTCGGCGCAGCGGCGCTCGGTGTGCGTGGGTTGCGCAACCTCTACGCGCACGTGTTTCTCCAGGATCGTAGCAAGGCCGATCTGCGCCGCTCGCGCGAACTGATGGATTGCGCACGCGCCGAGCTCGGCCAGGTCGCCTTCCAGGCGGGCATCGTCGCCGCGGGCATGGCGCATCCTGGGCCCGTGCTCCTCGGCTACGTCGTGCCCGTGACCATCGCCGGAGTGCTTGCCGCGCGCCGGGTGCTGATCGAGCATAACTACGAGCGCGTCTTTGATCGTCAGGTAGAGACGATTATTGCCACGACCAACGATAATTACCTCGGCCTGTTAGGCGCCATCGCCCTTGCGCCGCGCAACATTGGCTACCATATCGTCCATCACATCCATCCCCAGGTGAGCCTGTCTGCACTCCCGCGGATGCGCGTGGGGTACGCGCGTACTCATCCGACGCTATATCTGCCGCCCAGACGGTAGGTGCCTCTTTCCCCGCCGCTCGCAGTGGAGACCCACGATAGAATAAAGATGATGCGCGTATTCGTGCTGGCTCTTCTTGCTGCCACGGGCCTGCTCGCCCAGAAGCAGCCGTTCGGCGTCGAGACGATGCTCAAGATCGCTCGGATCAGCGAGCCCGTGCTCTCTCCGGACGGAAAGCTCGTCGCCTTCACCGTCCAGACCATCGACCTCGAGAAAAACACGAAGCCGAAGCAGATCTACACGGTCGCGCTGAATGGCGGATTGCCGCGGCAGATCACACGGGAGGGCGTCCAGAATGAACGCCCGCGCTGGTCGCCCGACTCCAAGCAGATCTATTTCGTTTCCAACCGCGACGGCTCATCGCAAATCTGGAGCATGCACCCGGGCGGCGGAGACGCACATCAGGTCACGCACCTTTCCACCGAAGCCAGCGGCATTCTGGTGGCCGCCGACGGAAAAAAGCTCGTATTCCTGTCGAGCGTCTATCCGGAGTGCGGGTCCGACGACCAGTGCAACAAAACCAGGCTCGATGACGAGAACAAAAGCAAAGTCAAGGCGCGCATTTACACTTCGCTGCTGTATCGTCACTGGACCGAGTGGCAGAGCAAACGCCGGCAGCACCTGATGGTGATCAACACCGATGGAACGGGCGCGAAGGACCTGACGCCGGGCACGCGCGACGTGCCGCCGTTCTCGCTGGGCGGGCCGGATGACTATGCGATCTCACCCGATTCGAATGAGGTCGCGTTCACGATGAACGCCAACCCGGACCCGGCCACCAGCACTAACTCCGATATCTACACGGCGCCGATCTCGGGCGGCAGCGAGGCGAAGAAAATTACGATCGGCCTGGGCGCCGACGATTCCCCCATCTATTCCCCCGACGGAAGGTACCTCGCGTTTCGCTCCCAGGCGCGCGCCGGATATGAAAGCGACCGCTGGAGACTCATGGTGCTGGAGCGCGCCACGGGCCGCACCAGCAATCTCTCCGAGGGACTGGACCGATGGATCGAAAGCATGACCTGGTCGCCGGATTCCTCGCGTCTTTTCTTCACCGTGGAAGACCGCGGCCGCAACGGCTTGCAGATGATTGCCGTCACGGGTGGCGGATCGCGCAACATCATCGCCGGCTCGTCGAGTCTGGACGACGTCCAGTTCAACTCCGATGGCAACCTGATGATCTACACCGAGCAGAGCGGCTCGCATCCCACCGAGATCTATCGCGCTGCGTCGTCCGGCGGGACCGGCGTCGCCCTGACTCATCTCAACGACTCATTACTTGCCTCCGCGGTGCTTACGCCGCTCGAAGAGATGTGGGTGGATGGGCCCGACAAGACCCGCGTGCACTCGTTCGTGGTAAAACCACCGGGTTTTTCCGAATCGCGAAAACACCCCGTGCTGTTTCTGATTCACGGTGGGCCGCAGGGCGCCTGGGGCGAGACCTGGAGCTACCGCTGGAATCCGCAGGTGTTTGCGTCAGCCGGCTATGTCGTGGTGATGCCCAATCCACGCGGTTCCACTGGCTACGGCCAGAAGTTTATCGACGACATCAATAACGATTGGGGCGGAAAAGTCTACGACGATCTGATGGCCGTGGTCGACCATGTGGCGTCCCTGCCCTACGCCGATCCGGATCGGATGGTCGCCGCCGGCGGATCCTACGGCGGATACATGGTGGATTGGCTGCTCGGCCACACCACACGTTTTAAGGCGCTGGTCTCGCACGCCGGCGTGTACGATCTGCGCAGCATGGCGGGCGCGACCGAAGAACTGTGGTTCCCGCAGTGGGAGTTTCACGGCATGCCGTGGGATAGCCCGGACGCGTATGCCAAGTGGTCGCCAAGTTACTTCGCGAAGGATTTCAAGACGCCTACGTTGGTAATCCACGGCGAGCTGGACTATCGCGTCCCGGTCGATCAAGGCCTGCAACTGTTCACGGCGCTGCAGCTTCAAAAGGTTCCGTCGAAGCTGATTGTCTTCCCGGATGAAGGGCACTGGATTCTGAAACCGCAGAACAGTGTGCTGTGGTACAACCAGTTCCTGGAATGGATCGGCGAGTGGGTCAAGCAGCCGTCAAATTAAGGTGAGCCGTCTGACGTATCCTGTTGTTTAATGTCCATCGAGTTCCGGAACGTGCACGCCGCGCCGCTGGCCGGTTTTAGTGCGATGGCGCCCGCGGGCGCGATCATTGGTGTGATTGGCGACAAGAACTCAGGCGTCTCCGAGTTGCTCAAGCTGGCCGGAGGAATCGCGAAGCCGGACCAGGGTGAAATTGTCGCGGCAGCGGAGCGGCGTTACGTGGCGCTCGGCGAGACGCTGAATCTGGCCCCGGCGGCGGTACTGGCTCTCGATCAGGCGCTGGCCACACAGGACGCCGTCGTGCGTGCCCGCACCCTCACCGGCCTCGACCGCCTGCGGAGATCGGGCACGACCATACTGGTGGCGTCGCACGAAGAGTGGCTGCTGGAATCGCTGAGCGATGAGGTGTGGTGGATGGACGCCGGCCAGCTCGGCGCCAAGGGCGATCCGCGGGAGACCGTCGCCCGCTATCGCCGCTTCGTCTCCGAACGCGTGCGAAGCTGGGGCGAAACCATCCCGCCACGCATGGCGCCGGTTTCCCGTCGCGGAGATGGCCGGGCGGAGGTCATCTCGATCGAGACGCTGGGCTCGAAAGGGGAGCCGACTATTGTCTGGAAGAGCGGGGAGATGGTGAGCGTCCGCGCCACCATACGATTCCATGAGGCAGTCGCCGAGCCCGTGCTAGGGATGCTCATCCGCACGCAGATCGGCTTCGAGGTCTACGGCACCAATACCCAGATCGAGCGGGTGAAGATGGGTCCCTTCGCCGCGGGTGACACCGTAAAGGTCGTGTTCCGGTTCCTCTGCGACTTGTGCCCGCACGCTTACACGCTAACGCTCGCCTCGCACGATCCCGACGGTACCTCGCACGATTGGCTGGACGACGCGATCGCCTTCACCGTCACCGACGAGCGCCCGACCGCCGGCGTAGCGAACTTGCGCGCGAAGGTAACGGTGGAGAAGGATGCGGGAACGCCTGAGGCCATCGCATCTACCTGAGGCACGCCGGTACGGCAGACGAAACCGTCTGCCCCACCTTGCTGCAAAGGGTTTGTAAGAAGTGGGGCAGGCGGTTTCGCCTGCCAGGAGCTACTTCCCTTCCAACAGGAACGTCGGCGCCAGACCCGTCAGCGTGGAGAAAGTATTCGACCCCGCCACACTCAACCAGCTTGAACAGCCGTGCACTTTGCCCAGGAACGAGTGCGGGTGCACATCCACCTGCATCTCTTTCATGACCAGGCTGCCGTACTGCATCAGCGGGAAGACGGCGCGGGCCGGCTCAGACAGTTCCTGCACCACGTAGGGCGTGCGCATGGCTTGACGCAGCGCCTTCTCCCATCCCATGTCATCCGTATCAGCGCCGCGGAAGGAGTTCAAGTCGGCGGAACTGTCATTCGGCTTCAGCACCAGCTTGGCCCGATGTTTCATCACGAAGTCCGGCAGATCCACCGTGCGGCCGCGGTAGGTGGTTTTGGCCGCCTGAACCATGCGCGTCCAGGGAACGAATTCCTTGATCGCTCTGCGCTCGGCCGCCGGAAACCTCGCGGTCACTGTATCGTCCGTGAGCAGGTCGAAAATGGCCTTCTTGGCTCCGAGTTCCGAACGGAAGCTGTTCACCATGCACACGGCGCGATCCTTATAGGCGCGCACCATCGGATGGGCCAGATCGAACCGCACCAGGAACTCCTGTAGCTTGATGCGGCGATACACGATGTCGACCGCGAAGTCACCGCGCCGGAGGACCCCGCCGCGGTATTCGAGCTGGTCGGGCGAGACGATCTCGGTGGGAAACCCCTCGCGCCTGAAAAACTCCGCCAGCAGCGCGTACTCGCTCAGATCGGCCGACTGGGACGGCGGCCGGTACTCGACGATGGCAATGCGCGGTCTCTTCTGCTTGCCGCCGAAATCCTTGTAGGCTTTCACCAGAGCCTGCAACAGGTATTTGGTGGCGCTCAGCTTGGTGAGCTTGTACTTCTTGCGGAATTCCTTCACCGGCGGCGCATCGTAGAACAGATCCGCAAGCGCGTCGCCATACACCACGCCCGCCGGCGCATCGGCGTCGTGGGAGACGAAACGTAAACTACCATTGTTCAGATTGCTGTCGAGCAGCCCGGTGACGCTGAAGAAAGAGTAGCCTGGGTCGACCGCGGCCAGCATCCGCTCCGCCGGCAGAAGTTGCATGCGCGACAGCAGCACAGGATTGGCGAGCGCCATCTGCTCCACCCGATCAATGGACGAAAACAGCGCTTCGGCAGCCTTCACCAACGCGGCATACTGACGGTTGGTCACGAAATGCGGACGCAAAACCGGTGAAATGGGACGGCTGCCCAGCCTCTCGGCCTTCATGCGCTCCTGGAGGGCCAGCGCCCACCCCATGTCGATATAAGGCTCGCTCTCGATTAACTTGTGATAACGGGCTATGGCTTCGCCCACTTGAGTCATGTTTTCTTGAACTTAGTATCGCACGCCGGGGATATCTTTGAAAAGACAATCAGACCGGCAGCCCCAGTCTATATTGCTGATTTATAAAGACTTAATGAGGACAAAAAGAAACTAGCGCTGGTTGGCTTTCAGTACTTTCTTTCGCAACCGGATCGACTGCGGGGTCACCTCGACCAGTTCGTCGTCGCGCACGAATTCGATGGCTTGCTCCAGATTGAGCAAGCGTGGAGGAATCAGGCGAATCGCTTCGTCGGCCGTGGATGCCCGCATGTTGGTCAGCTTCTTTTCCTTCACAATATTCACGTTCAGGTCCGCTTCCCGCGCATTTTCCCCGACGATCATCCCTTGGTAAACCTCGGTGCCCGGAGCCACGAACATCTCCCCTCGCTCTTGCAGGTTGAAGATGGCATGCCCGGTAGTTCTGCCCGAACGATCCGCGACCAGGGAACCCGTCGGCCGCGTGGGGATCTCGCCTTGCCATTCGATGTAGCCGTGGAACAGGGAATTCATGATGGCCGTGCCGCGGGTGTCGGTGAGCATCTCGCCGCGCAGCCCGATCAGCCCGCGCGACGGCACATGAAACTCCAGCCGCACCCGTCCTGACCCATGGTTGACCATTTTCAGCATCTTTCCCTTGCGGACACCCATTTTTTCGATGACGACTCCAATGAACGACTCCGGGCAGTCAATCACCAGCAGTTCCACCGGTTCGCTGAGCTTGCCGTCGATCTGCCTGGTGAGGATCTCCGGCTTGCCCACTGCCAGCTCAAAGCCTTCGCGCCGCATCATCTCGATCAAGATCGCGAGCTGCAGTTCGCCGCGGCCCATCACTTTGAACGAATCCGGCCCGCCCGCTTCCTCGACGCGAATCGAGACGTTGGTGAGAAGTTCCTTGTCCAGGCGGTCGCGCAGGTGGCGCGACGTGACGTAAGTCCCGTCGCGGCCGGAAAAGGGCGACGTATTGATGGTGAACGTCATGGCGATGGTGGGTTCGTCAATGGGGATGTGCGGCAGGGGCTGCGGCGTTTCGGCGCTGGTGAGCGTCTCGCCGATGGTGATCCCCTCGACGCCGGCGATGGCCAGAATGTCGCCGGGCCAGCCGATGGTTTCATCCACCCGCTTCAGCCCTTCGAACGAGTAGAGTTTGGTGATCTTGGTCTTGTGCAGGGTGCCGTCCAGCTTGGCGATGCCGACTTCATCCCCGTGCCGGAGCGTGCCGTTGAATACGCGCCCGATGGCCATGCGTCCCAGGTAGTCGCTGTAATCGAGGTTCGCTACGAGAAGTTGCAGAACGCCGTCGGGGTCGCCCACGGGCGCCGGAATGTGCGCCAGGATCGCCTCGAATAGCACCCGCAAGTCCTGTTCGGGCCCGTCGGGATCGGTTTTGGCGATCCCTTCCTTGGCGTTCGTGTAGATCACCGGAAAGCCGAGCTGGTCCTCGGTCGCGTCCAAATCGATGAACAAGTCGTAGATTTCGTTCAATACGTCCTGGATGCGTGCGTCGGGCCGGTCGATCTTATTGATCACCACGATTTGCGGGAGCCGCGCCTCCAGCGCCTTCATCAGCACGTAGCGCGTCTGCGGCAACGGGCCTTCGCTCGCGTCCACCAGAAGCATCACGCCATCCACCAGTTTCAGCGCGCGCTCCACTTCGCCGCCGAAGTCGCTGTGGCCGGGCGTATCGACGATGTTGATCTTGGTTTCGTGATAGCGAACGCCGGTGGCCTTGGACAGAATCGTAATGCCGCGCTCGCGCTCCAGGTCGTTCGAGTCCATCGCCCGCTCGGCAACCTGCTCGTTTTCTCGAAATACGCCGCTTTGGCGGAACATAGCGTCAACCAGTGTGGTCTTGCCGTGATCGACGTGGGCAATGATGGCCACATTACGGATGGAGGTGTTTGAAATCATGCGGGGACTCCTCTATGTTCGCACGCCGGGACGCACATCTCTCGGATCGTCACTGCTTTTCTTACGCAGAGCGCTCTTTTTTGAGGGCCTCGTGCAGCAGCATCTTTATGTAGGTCTGATACGGAAGTCCCTTCTCGTGTGCCAGATCTTGAGCCGCCTGGATGTCAGGCACCGGAAGTCGCATGGTGACGGTCTTCAAGGGAATTACCCGTCTTGCCTTGCCAGACTTCAGTGCGCGTTTCATGATTTCCGTGGCAGCTTCCGGATGGTTATCCCACCACTCCGCCTCCTGGGCTTCCGTTCGGAACTTCGGAATGCTC